>JAFYGL010000592.1 GCA_017543165.1 Victivallales bacterium
AATAGCAACAACATCGTGCCGAGGCACAATGCCGATATTACGTTGTGCTGCGCACGCCGCCGCTGTTTCTCCATACGCACCTGGCGTGACGGCGAGGACGCCGCCGCTACTACGGACTATCGCAAGGCGCACAACTGGCGAAGAACTCACTTAAGAAAACTCCACTCATGGGGAACATGCACCCTGACGTTATGCGGTCTTTTGTGTCGCCCACAAAAAAAGAGGCGGCGGAAAAACTCCGCCGCCTCGGTGTGTGGGATTTGCTATGAATTAGGCTTCTGCTTTAGGAGCCTCTTCAGCCTTTGGAGCCTCTTCGGCCTTTGGTGCCTCTGCTGCGCGGGCCGCCACGATTTCGTCTGATTCAACGAACTCGAGGATTGCCATTTCAGCTGCATCGCCCCTGCGGGGACCCAGCTTCATGATGCGGGTGTAGCCGCCAGCGCGGTTCTTGAACTGCGGTGCAACTTCGTCAAACAACTTCTTCACCTTGTCCTTCTGGTGCAGTTTGGCAACTGCCAGGCGGCGTGTGTGGAGAGTGCCTTCCTTGCCGAACGTGACCATCTTGTCTGCCAGACGGCGGATTTCCTTGGCCTTCACCAAGGTGGTGGTAATGCGGCCGTGCTCGATAAGGCTGCATACTGCGTTTGCCAGCATTGCTTTGCGGTGTGCAGTAGTGCGACCGACCTTAAATGTGTGCTTGCGATGTCTCATCTCTTATCTTATTCCTCTGTTTTCTGGGATTGCTGCTTCTCTTCAAGGCGGCGGTTCAGCTCGTCCTTCACGCTGTCAGGCAGGTTCATCTCCAGGGAGAGCCCCATGTCGTTCAGCTTCTGCTTGATTTCAAGCAGGGACTTGCGCCCGAAGTTGCGGTACTTCAGCATCTGATGCTCTGACTTCTCCACCAGTTCACCCAGGTACTGGATGTTGGCGGAATTAAGGCAATTGACTGCGCGGACTGACAGCTCCAGCTCGGAAACGTCTGTCACCAGCCTGTCAACCAGCGCCTTCTCATCATCGTTCAAGCCAGCTGAAGGCGGAAGCATCTCGTTCTTGCTGCGGGAATTCTCATCAATCACAAACTCTGCAAACAAGTCGCGGAGAATGGCGGCTGACTTGGTCAGGGCCTCCAATGGGAGAATCCTGCAGTCAGTCTTGATTTCCATTTCCAGCTTGTCATAGTCGGTGTGCTGGCCGACACGCGCGGGCTGCACGTAGTAGTGCACCGATTCCACAGGGCTGAAGAGACTGTCCACTGGGATAGTTCCAAGCGGCTGGTCTTCCTTCTTGTTGTCCTCGGACTTGCGGAAGCCGCGTCCCCTGTCGATGTTCATTTCGATGTGGAACGGCCTGTCTATGTCCAAAGTGCAGATGAGCTGGTCCTTGTTGAGGACTTCCACCACGGGGTCTTCAACGATGCATGCCGCCGTGACTGGCCCCTTCCTGTCTGCCTTCAGTTCTATTGTGCGAGGGAGTTGCCCTACGCAGTTGAACTTGAGTTTCTTGATGTTGAGCACAATGTCCATCACATCTTCCACCACGCCCTTGATGCTGGTGAATTCGTGCTGGACATCGTCAATTTTGATACTGGTTACGGCGACGCCTTCCATTGAAGAGAGGAGAACGCGGCGCAGTGCGTTGCCGATTGTGTGCCCGTAGCCGTTTTCCCAGGGCCCTGCCTCCAATCGAACGTAGCTGTCGGTCTGAGTCTGTGCATCTGCCTTGATTTCCACGGGACTTTCAACCCCTTCTTTGCCTATCATTTATTACCTCCTGGAATGCTTTGAAGTCTTTTTGCAAAAATGTATTAATTGCATTTGCAACGGTGCCATATTGTGGCATCGCTTAATTAGACTCTACGGCGCTTGGGGGGACGGCAACCATTGTGGGGCAGTGGTGTCACGTCTTTGAGCAGTGTGATTTCAAGGCCTGCGGCGGCAATGCCGCGGACTGCGCTTTCGCGTCCTGCGCCAGGCCCCTTGATGCGGACTTCGACTTCGCGGAGGCCGTATGTGGCCATTGCCTTCTTGGCTGCGTCAGTCGCTATGAGCTGTGCAACGTATGCGGTGCTTTTACGTGAGCCCTTGTAGCCCAGTTTGCCGCCTGTTGACCAGCTGAGGATGTTGCCATTCTGATCAGAGATGGCCACGCGTGTGTTGTTGAATGTGGAGTCCACGTGGACGATGCCTGAGAGGACCTGGCGGCCTCCCTTGCCCTTGCGCTTCGTCACCTCAACGGCCGGGGTTTCTGCCTCGGTGTTCTTGATATCGGTTGCTTCTTCTGCCATTTTTACTCCAAATCTCCCTTTTGTGGGTGGTGTGATGTTTTTGTTTGAACTAATCTGCTGGCTCTATGCGGGTTACTTGCCTGCGTTTGCCTGCTTACGTTCGGACCTGTCGCGGATTGCGCCGACTGTCTTCTTGGAGCCCTTGCGGGTACGTGCATTTGTCTTTGTACGCTGTCCATGGCAGGGCAGGTTGCGCTTGTGGCGGACTCCCCTGTAGCAAGAGATGGCAGTGAGGCGACGAATGTTCTGTGCGACTTGTCTTCTCAAGTCACCTTCCACCAGGAAGTGGTCTTGAAGGATCTGGAGAATGGCGGTGATGTTGGCGTCTGTGAGGCTTCCCGCTGGCGTCATTGGGTCGATCTTGGCCATTTCGCAGATTTTGTCGGCAGTGGACGGGCCAATGCCGTAGAGATACGTTAACGAAATGTTGGTGTGTTTGTTGTTTGGAATGTCAATACCGAGAATCTTTGGCATTTTATTGGTTCCTGACTTTGGATTGCGGCCAAGGCCGCGCTCTTTGTTTTTTTCCGTTGAATTTGCCCTAAATCCAGAATGTCCGCAAAATCATCAGCCCTGGCGCTGCTTGTGGCGCTTGTTCTTGCAGATTACACGGAGAACTCCTGCGCGCTTGACAATGCGGCAGTTGTTGCACATTCTTTTCACTGATGCTCTGACTTTCATGTTTTCCTTCCCATTTTGAATTGGATAAGAGACACGTTTTACCTGGCTTCCGTGGTGGAGGCCTGGCTTCGACCTTTCCTTGGGCTGCCATGTTCGGTTATGATGGCGTCGCCCTTGTCCAGGGTATCAAAATACAGGTTTCAAGGTGGTGGCGCACCAGTGGGGCATTGCCAGGAAAGCGCATTCCGAATCGCTTCGTAAACGCCTTGTTCACGGCAGATGACCTTGATTGAAACAAGTAAAATGAGCCGATAATTTAACAGGCTTGTTTGTTTTTGCAATGCCCATGCCTGCAAATTGGCATTGTCCAGCGCAAAAAACTAGCGCTGGCGGTAGTTTATGCGGCCTCTGGTGAGGTCGTATGCGGATATTTCCACGGATACCTTGTCCCCAGGGAGGACGCGGATGTTGTGTGTGCGCATCTTTCCGCAGATGTATGCGCGTATGACGTGGCCGTTTTCGAGTTCCACATTGAACTCGGTACCTGGCAGCAGTTCCTTGACTACGCCTTGAAGGGTTATAGTGTCTTTTGATTGTTTAGGCACGTAAGTACCTCCGCTTGGTTTTTGGTTATGAGTATCTGGTTTTCGAAATGAGCAGATAGTGAGCCGTCGGCCGTGCGAACAGTCCAGCCGTCTTTCTTGTCGAAGGTGATTTTCCAGGTTCCTGCGTTGACCATCGGTTCAATGCAGATAACCATTCCAGCCACCAGTTTTGGGGATTTGCCGTGTATGTAGTAGTTTGGCACTTCTGGAGCCTCGTGCATGTTGCGCCCGCAGCCATGCCCCACCATGTCCCGTACTACGCCGAAGCCTGCGGCCTCTGCAACTTCCTGCACCGCGCGTCCAATGTCGCTGACGCAATTGCCTTCCACGGCGGCGGCGATGCCTGCCTTCAAGGAGGCCTCTGTGACCTCAAGCAGCCTGCCCGCCAGTGGATTTGGCACGAAGCCCGCGCAGACGGTTCTGGCGTTGTCCCCCACATATCCGTCCACTGTCACGCCCACGTCCAGGCTCACCACGTCACCTGGCTGGACGATTCTGTCCTTGCGGCCTATGCCATGAACCACCTCGTTGTTAAGCGAGATGCAGATGTGGCCAGGGTAGCCGTGGTAGTTGAGGAAGGCGCTTTTGCCGCCAGTGTCCTTTATGAACTCGGCTGCCAGCATGTCCAGGTCCGCCGTCGTCATGCCAGGCGTGACCGCCTTGCAAATCCTGTCCAGCACTTCTGCGGAGGCGTGTGCCGCCTTGCGAATGCCTTCAAGGGCCTTGCCTTCGTACAAATGTATGGTGTCCCGTCCCATTCAGCCCGTCACGTCCCGTTCAGATGCCCAGCACCTTTGCCATGTCCGCGTAGTTGTCCTCAGGTGAGCGGTCTGTGCTGACCGTGCGCTTGAGCTGTCCCTTGGCCTCGTAGTATGCCACCAGGGGCGCTGTCTGCTCCTCATAGACCTTGAGGCGGTTGGTGGCGGTTTCCACGCTGTCGTCGCTGCGCTGGTAGAGTTTTGCGCCGCACTTGTCGCAGATGCCTTCCACCTTTGGCTTTTGTGAAATCACGTTGTAGATTGCCCCGCAGTCCTTGTTTGAGCACATGCGGCGGCTGGTGAGCCGTCCCATGAGCATTTTTGCGTCCGCCTCGATGAGGACCACTGCCGCCATGGTGTCATTTCCGTCCTTGAGTATCTTGTCCAGCATGTCGGCCTGTGGCACGGTGCGCGGGAACCCGTCCAGCAGGCATCCATGTTCCTTGATGTCTGCCTTTGCGATTCTGTTCTTCACCAGTTCCGCCACGATTTCGTCCGAGACCAGTGCGCCGCTGGCGATTACGTCCTTGACCTTTGCGCCAAGTGCTGTGCCGGCAGCCATTTCATCCCTGAGCAGTTGTCCTGTGGAGACGTGGACGACGCCAGTTCTTTCGCAGAATATGTCCCCCATCGTGCCTTTTCCCGCCCCTGGAGGTCCTATGAAAATGTATATGTTGGCCATGGCTTGAACCTTTTAGTTGTCTTTTCCCTGTGTTATTATGACTTTGCCTTCGGCGACTTCCAGCAGTGCTATGTCCAGCCAGTCCATTGGCTCGTTAGTCTGCGGGTGCACCAGTTGTTTTGCTCCTTTTGCAAGCTGCTCGGCCCTGCGTGAGACGCCGTTGATGAAAAGGCGCACGTCCTTGACTTGAGCCCTTGCCCTGGCAAGATATTCTTCGTTCATTTAATTTCACTCCCAAGTATTAATGATACCATTTGAAAACAAAATTGCCGAAATATAACGCGATATACGCTTTTGTCAATCGCCAAAATGCAATTTTCCTGACAAAAATGTGCAGGCACATTTGAGTTGGCGGTTTGTTTTTGGATGAATGCATAGTATAGTATGGGCAATCTTAGGATGTTTCAACATCCACGTTATACAATAAAAATTATTCAGGTGCAAGCCATGCTAGTTTCTGAAATGTTGTCTGCCGGATTGGTCAACTGCAATCTGGCCTCCTCATACAAGGAAGAGCTTTTTGAGGAGATGGTGCAGATGTTCGTGCGTGAGGGGCTTGTGCCTGACAGGAAGGCCGCCGTCGCCGCGCTTATGGAGCGGGAGGCCAAGATGAGCACTGGCATTTCCGAGGGGATAGCCTTGCCCCATGGCAAACTTGAGGGCATCAAGGACGCGATAGTCGCCATTGGCCTCAGCAAGGAAGGCATTGAATACGATGCGCTGGACGGCGAGCCAGTGCAGCTGGTCGTCATGATACTATGCGAAAAGACCCGCCCAGCGCTGCACGTCGAGTTGCTCTCCGAAGTGAGCCGCCTTCTTTCCATTCCCGACTTCAAGGAGAGGCTGCTTGCCGCCAAGGATGCGGCAGAGGTAATCGAGGTCATCAGAAGCGAGGAGTGACAATGGATGACATCCTTAAGCGCATGATGGCTGCGGAGGCCGAGGCGGACGAGTTGGTCAAGAAGGCCACCGAAGAGGCGGATGCGCTGCGCGGCGAGGCGCGTCGCCAGGCGAATGTCCTGCTTGCTGAAGCGCAGAAGAAACTTGCCGCGGAGGCGGACGAGTTTGTCAACTCCAGCCTGGAGAAGGCGCATGCCGAGGAGAAGGAGGCCCTTGAAAAAGGGGATGCCAAAATGAAGGACGAACTCCTTGGGTTTGACAGGCGCTTTGGTGCGCGATGCCAGGAAGTGGCTGATTTGCTTCTTTATCCCGAAGTGGATTGATTGGAATATGGTTCCCGATATACAGGCAAGCCTTGATTTTGTGGTTGCCAGGCTTCACGGCATTGTGGCGAACGCAATAAAGGGGGAAACGCTGGAGAAACTGGCGCGCAGCACCACGGAGGAGTTGCTTCTGCGCAATCTTAAAAGCGTGGGCATTGACTGCAAGGGCAGGGCGGAATTCCACGACTTCATCTACAGCAGGGAGGCGGAACGTCTTGACAAGGTGGCGCGGCTCCTTCCCCCACACGAGGCTGCCTTCTACCATGCGCTTCAGGCCCGTTCTTATTTCTACAATGTAAAGCTGGCATTGCACTGGCGCTATTCGCGCGGCGAGCAAGGGGCAGGAACCTTGTCCTTCCATACCGTCCAGAACATGCCGCAATTCAATGCCGATGCCATGGAGGAGGCCAGGGACAGAAAGACTTTCCTCAAATGCACTCCCGCATACAAGTCATTCGATGGCAAGGCCTTGCTTGCGATAGTCGAGGATTTGGAGAAGGATGGGGATTTAATGCTGGCGGACAGCGAGGTGGACCATGCCTACTACAACTTGCTTTGGGAGACAGCCAGCGGCATAAGGTCCGCAGTGGGGCATGAGGCCTGCCGCCTGCTGGGGATGGAGATTGACATCATCAACCTGACGTCATTGATGCGCAATGCGCAGACCTATTCATTCGAGCCTGCCGCCATGTCCAGGCTCTGGCTTGAGCACGGCGCTCTTTATAGCAGAGAGAAACTGGTGGAACTGGCAAAGAAAGGCGCCTTGCCTGAAATACGCGCCGCATTGCATGGAAAATACGCCCGCGCCCTTGCGAATGTGGGCGGCGACCTGCATCTGGTGGAGAATGCGCTTTGGGAGCATTTCTACCAGGAAGTGCACCGCTCCTTCCTTGCAATAGAGAATCCAAGACTCTGCATTGCGGCATATCCGTTCCTGGTACTCTTTGAAACACTTAACCTGGGACGGCTTTATGAAGGCATCTATTTCGGGATACCTTCACAGAATATCCTTGACATTATGCTGGGCGTAAGTTAGCCTTGCGCCTGGCAGCCAAATGGAGAAGACATGTTTCGGCCTGTAGAAATGTCAAAATTGAACATACTTGTCCTGAGCAAGTATGTAACTGAGACCACACGCCTGCTGGGGCAGATGGGGAAAATGCATCTCATCGATGCGGTAAGCCAGTCCAGCAGCCGACTGCTCAAGGAGGCAGAGGCGCCTGCGGACAATGCACAGATTGAAAAACTCAACGAAATCTGCGCGCGTCTTGTGGAGGGCCTCGGCATTGACTTGGAAAACAATTCGGAAGCCTCTGGAGAGGGGGGGGACGACATGTACATGGACGACATGAGCGCGCTCCTCAACCGCATTGCAAAGAAATACGGCAGCCAGGAGGCGGAGATTGAAAAGGAACTGAAGGCGGCTGGCGTCACGGACAAGGAACGCAGCGCAATTGCGGCATTCCCTTTGCAGAACGTGCCAATCGAGGCATTGAGGAACCTGTCTCATTTCTACATGGTGACAGGCCGCATGGAGCCGACTTCCGTGGCCAGAGTCATGCTTACGCTGGGTGAAAGCGCAATCATTGTCCAGGCTGACGGCGATGAGGGCAACATACTGGTGCTTTCCTCCAACAAGGACAGGTTTGCCGTCAAGGACGAACTGGACAAGTATGGCTTTATCGAGGCAAAGCCGCCTGAGGAATTGGAAGGCACGGCGCATGACGCGGTGGAGAATCTCAACAGCCAGTTGGTGGAGCTTCGCGCCAAACTGGAGGAATGCAAGATGAACGTTCTGAAATTGGCTGCGGAATATGGGCCAGTGGTCCGTTCCATCCAGCAGAACCTCAAGTGCCGCCAGGCGGTCCAGGAGGCCCAGAAGCATTTTGGCTTCATCGCAAATGTCTATTGCATTTCAGGATGGGCGCCTTCCGCCGAGGTGGAGGAAATACGCGAGATTGTGAACAGCACCACAGGCGGTACTGGCGTGGTTGAGGTTATACGCCCAGAAGATGACGCGAATGTGCAGGAGGGCAAGGAGAGCGTGCCAGTGAAATTCAGCGGCGGCGCCATCTTGCGCCCCTTCCAGGCACTTATCAGCAACTTCGGCATGCCCCAATACACGGAGCTTGACCCCAGCGTGTTCGTGGCTCTTACATTTGTGATATTGTTCGGCTTCATGTTCGGTGATGTGGGGCAGGGGCTTGTTTTGGCGTTGGCAGGTCTTTATATGTGCCGCACAAAACGCAAGATTGCCGAAAGTCTCCGTGAGGCAGGCCCCTTGTTGATAGCATGCGGAGCGTGCGCCACGCTGTTCGGCTTCGGCTATGGCTCCGTGTTCGGGTATGAGAACCACAATTTCCTCAAGCCACTTTGGCTTAGCCCATTGCAGCAGGACGACATTGGCAAATTGCTTGCAACTGCAGTGGGCGTCGGCGTGGTGTTCTCCAGCGTGGCCATCATTATCAACATCATCAACCACTTCAGGGCAAGGCGCTTCTTCGATGGCATTTTTGACAGATTCGGGCTGCTTGGGCTTTTGTTCTTCTGGATGGTGCTGGGCACTGGATTGTGGTTTTTGGTGAAAAAGACAGTTCCCGTCCTGGGCATTGTGTTGATATTGCTGCCATTGGTTCTGCTGTTTTTGAAGGGCTTTCTTGCTCATTATGTGTTTAGAATGCATCGCGAGAAGGAGAGTTTCCTGAATATCATCCTGGAGGCGACAATAGAATTGATGGAGACCTTCACTGGTTATCTTAGCGGCACCGTGTCATTTGTCCGTGTGGGGGCCTTTGCCATAAGCCATGCGGCGCTGTGCTTGGCAGTTTACAGCATTGTCGGGCTGATGAACAATCTCCCTGGAGGCAAAATATGGTCGCTGATTGTAATCATTTTGGGCAATGCGCTGGTGATATGCTTCGAGGGCATGGTCGCCATGATACAGTGCGTCCGTCTGGAATACTATGAGTTGTTTGGCAAGTATTTCAGCGGCGGCGGCATTGAATACAAGCCATTCAAGTTGAAGAAATAGACGATATTACCATAATGTTCATTCAAGCAAAAGAGGAGTAAAATCAAAATGAAGAGTAGATTTGCTGAAATCATCGGGTTGGCTGTGCTGGCCCTGGCTTGTGGCGCCGCGTATGCGGAAGGTACGCCTGAGGCCGCGGAGGCAACGGCCGCCGCTGCGAAGACGGCGACAACGAATCCCGCCATTTTCTACGCGATTGCAGTCTGCATGGGCGTTGGTAGCCTGTCAGCCGCGTTTGCAGTGGGCAAGATCGGCGCCGCCGCAATGGGCGCCGCCGCAGAGAAGCCAGAACTGTTGGGCAAGGCAATTGCATTTGTGGGACTGGGCGAGGGCATTGCCCTGTTCGGATTCCTGATCAGCCTTTTCCTGGTGTTCAAAATCTGAGGCATTGGGGGCCTTCGTATGTCCTACCATATCATAGGCGATGTGGACACTGTTCTGGGATACCGCTTTGCTGGCGTGGATGGCGATGCTGTTTCCACGCCTGACGAGGCAAGGCAGGCCTTCCAGAAGGCCATTGCGCCTGGCGCCCACGGCATTCTGCTGGTGACCGAGGATGTGGAGGGCATGATTGAGGAACTGGTCACTGCGCACCGCGCTTCCGCAAAGGAGCCGTTCCTGGCTGTCGTTCCCAGCATCTGGGGTGCGAAGAAAGGGCGCAAGTCACTTGAACAGCTGATAAACGACGCAGTGGGCATCAAGATAGTCGATGCCAACAAGCAGGGTTGAACATGATTGAAAAAGAGCAGGAACAACGTCTAAGGGACGAGATTATCGGCGAGGCCAAGACCAAGGCGGAGCGTCTGCTCGCCCGAGCCAGAAACGATGCTTCGAAAATCGTCGAAAAGGCAAAGCGCGAGGCGGCGGCAAAACGCAAGGAGCGCATGGCCGAAGTTGAAAAGGAGATGGCGCATAAATGCGGCGCAATCGTCCGTGGCGTGGAGACGGAGTTGAAACGGCATTGGCTTGCAGGACGCGAGGAACGCCTGGAGGCAATGCTTGCCACCGCACTGGAAAAGGCTGCCTCAACCATCGGCGAGGCTCACAAGCGTTCAATGGCATTGCTGGCAAATGAGGCAATTCTTGCACTTGGACCATGCCATGTCCAGGTCTATTTCCCTGAAAAAGACGCAGCCCTTGTCACGGAGGAATGGCTTGCCGCCATCGCAAAGAAGGCATTCGACAAGGAAACGGATTTCGCATTCCAACTTTGCCCATCCCCTGATGCACCCGCTGGGCTGCGCTTCGTCACACTTGACGGCAGAAAGGAATTCGACAATACTTATGCCTCGCGCCTTGAGAAAATGAAGGACAGCATCCGCGTCATGCTGTCCGATGAGTGAGCAGTGGACAGTGAGTAGAGGGTCCAGTGCGGGGCGATCCCATCGCCCCGCTTTTTGGGCAGTGTCTGCCATACGCGGGGCGATGGT
>JAFYGL010000593.1 GCA_017543165.1 Victivallales bacterium
CCACCATGTCCTTTTCAGGACTGCTTTTGCCAGACGCCAGCAGGACAGATGTGTCATAGGCAGGCGCCTTCGCCCCAGCGCTGGAAGTCAACTTCAAAGGCATCATATCTGCACTTGCCAGAAAACGCAGGCGGTATGCTGGAATGCGAGCCTCCATTGAAGTGAATTCCAGCGGCGGATTGTCCTTGTTCGCACATTCCACGCGCAGTTTGCCGCCATTGACCTCACCAAATGTCAGCAATGTCTCATCCAGCAGTTTGCCTAGGTTGATGTGGGTTATGCGTCCTGATTTAAGCAAAGATTCCCTGCCATCCTCGTCAATATGGAATATCTTCATTTCCCTGCTGAAATTCTCCTGCTTACAACTAAAATGCATTCCAGACACGGGATATGCAGGCAATTCAAGCATGTAGCTTTTGCTTCCGCTCAAATTATGCCTGGGATCATCCTCAAAGGGGCACTCCACTTTTTCCCAGGCGGGGACATTGCCCTTCTTCACACTCTCCTCGCTCACCAGTTCCAATGAATCCATTTTGAAAGGCACCTTTGCCACGTCCCTGTCATCACTCATAATGCCGCCGCCATAGTTGTTCCACTCTCGCCTGATGTGCCGCAGCAGTGACACCCGTTCCAGGCTGGCATGCTTCAAGAACACCTTGAAATGGCGATATTTGCCAGGCTTGATTTCAACCTCCACATTGCGGACTGCGATGTTGGAAGTGCTGTCGAAAATAAAGCCGTCCCGCAGCAAATCCAAGGCAGTGTTGTTCTCGCCAAAGCCAACAACCGAGACAAGCTGCTCAAAGTCCTTAACCCTCGTGTTGAATACAAGAAGCATCTTTTCAGGCAGGGGCTTGTCCGTGTCAATCTCGCAGTCAATCACGAGGCTGCCGTCCTCCTCGTGCTTGACTTCCTTCATCTTAAGCGGGTATTTCACACGCGTTTTCACATACTCGACGGTATAATGCTGCTGAAGCGCGTATGGCACCACGTTTCCGTCCTTGTCATACAGCCGTATCCAGTCCGTATGCCCACCCAGGTTCGCCAGATCCCCGCCTGCCAGTTCAATGGACAGCACGCTCTGCGCCCCGCCCAGATTTGGCGCATTTATCTCATATTCGCCCGCCAATGCCGCAAAGGCAAGAACCACCAGCAAAAACGCACTCATTCTCATTGCTGTTTCTCCTTGGAATGCCAGAACTTAAAATACACAAATGCCGCGCCCAGAAGCAATACGCCAAAGGCAAGGAACGCCATCACGCGATATACCGCATCCAGATTGCCTATGTCGTAGAAAAACACCTTGGCCACCACAACCGCAAACAGTGCCAGACCAATGTAGCGCAGTGCACTCAATGAACGGCGCAAGCCATTGATGACCAGCACAAATGCAAATACCGCCCAAAACAGGGAGACGCCGCCCCCCGCCATGCCAGGCAACTTGTTCTCCACTATGGCGTGGACCTCCCTGGTGCCGTGGATGAACAACAGCACTGGCCAGATTATGCTGCTCCACAACGCAACCTGCCTGGGGAAATGCTGGCTGCGCAGTTTTCTGGAGGCATACCATATCCCAAATGTGAGAAGCAATGTGTTGAATATGGAACCATATATGCAGGACCAGCGCCACAATCTGTAGTCAAAGAAATCCACTATGCAGCAGAACAGGAAGAACGGCGCCGCGATGGAGAAAATCCACTTCCACCAGCCAGGCACATTGTTGTTAAGCAGCAGAAGCGCAAGTATCACGCCTGCAACCCAGGCAAGATTGATTCCAGCCAATGCAAAGCTGGGCAGCGAGTAATCCAGTATCACAGCCAGTTCCATCCTCAAAAACACAAAGCACAGCAGAAATGCCAGCGTGAAGAATATCCCGCTTGCCAGGCTTGCACATCTGCAGGCGGGCTGTTTTTCCTCGCACTCTTCATTATCTTCAGAGACTTGTGTCTCCTGCTGTTTCAGTGTCATCTTCGCTCCCAGGGCAAGGCATATCACAGGTATGAGG
>JAFYGL010000594.1 GCA_017543165.1 Victivallales bacterium
CCCCAGGCGTCGCTTTGCTCCGCCTGGGGTTATTCATATTGGGCCGCTCTGCGGCCCTTGGCTCAGGGAAGGCATGGTTCCTGATGACAACCACGCTTTGTCGCAGAAAGGGCCCCAACGGGGCCCAATTTGAATAACCCCAGGCGGAGCGAAGCGACGCCTGGGGAACGTGCACCGCTAGAACCCACGGCCCCAGCGGGGCCGAACTGCCCAATGCCTACCCTCATGGGGAACAGAGCATTTCAAAAATATCATCAAGATGCGATTGCGCATTTTGCGCTATTTTTGAAATTGCCTCTACAGATTATCCAGCACCAGCCTTGCAAGGTAAAGGTTTCCCTTGATTGACAGGTGCACTCCATCCTCGCGGAAAAACGAGGCCTTGTCTTCAAGCGCCGAAAATGGCGTGTATATGTCGAAATATGTGCAATTGTATTTCTTGCATGTTTCCTGGACGGCTGAGTTGTATGCTTCAACAAATTTTGGAATGCCGAAGCGATAATGGTAAGTTGCCATATTCTTGTCATTGACCTCCTGGGGCGTCGATACGCCTGAGAATATCGTCACAGGCGCATTGCTGAAACGGCGGATTTCTGTAAGAATCATTTCATAATATTTCTTGACGGCGTTGGCAGGAATCTGCGGTGCTGCATATTTGTCCTTTTCAAAGGAGACAGTGTCATTCTGTCCCAGGAAAATCAGGATTCTGTCATATTTGCGCGTGCGTATTTCCTCATACATTTCATCTCGATAGAAATGCCCTTTTGATGTAAGCCTGTGGGCTATTCGTGATGTGTGGTCGCCTCCACACGCGACATTGAAAAAAGTGACCGTGGCGCCCAGTAGTCCCTGGCAGATATCCACCCAGTTGTGCCCGCGAGAAAAATCGCTCAGGGAATCGCCGATTACAAGGACATTTCCGCCAATGCCAGATTTTTGGGCTTTTGTCTCAAGCTGTGCCTTCTCTTCCTTGGATATTACAAGTACATCACGGGGAACGGAAAGTCCCTTCACTGTCAATATCAATCTATGCAGTCCTGGCGAGGGCGTGTCAGGCAATTTGAATGCAAGGTGTCCTTCTTTTGCCTCTGCTGGGAAGGAGCGCATTTCCCTGAATGTGTCTGACCACAGGAATTGTCCTTTTGCATTCCATGGATTGACGTCATACACAATTTCTTCCAGTGGTGTGCCCTCCTCGTTCAATATGCATCCAGGGCGGGTGGAAATCTTTACGGCGTCATCCCATTTTGAGAGCACCTGCAAATCATCGATATGCAATTCAGTGCCATCTTGCAGCAGACGCAAAAGCAGGAGCGGCCTGTCCATCGGTGTCTTGGAGAAATCGAAGTCATAGTTCACAGATTTCCAATCGTCGGATAGCATCAGGCTTGTTTTCCAGAGACCTTCTTCTTTTCCGCAGCCCATCATGTCCATTTGCCCAGCAAAGCCGAATTGGACTTTGCCTTTGCCGCGAATCCTTGCCTTTACCTGGACACATGTGCCACCTGGAAATTGCTTTCCGCGTAAAATAGTTAAGACTTGCGCATTGCTTCTTCCTGGCTTGAGTTTCAGGCAAAGAGCACCCTCCGCCAAGGAGGCCTCCACGCCTGCGCCTGTCGTAAATGCACGCATTCCATAGCCCACGTCATTGCGTGATTCAAAGTCGCCACCCAGAAACTGGTTCTGGAAAACTTCCCAACCTGTGCAGGTGAGGAAAACTAACATAAATGCCAAGAACGTTTTCATAGCCATTCCTTGCACTAATTGATCTAATTGTCGGTGCTGAAAGCAATCCCACGGGGACGAGATCCTTGCCCTCATGTTCATATTTGGAAAATCTGTCAAAGCCAACCCAGTCCAAGTCATGTGTGTTCAAGTAGAATGGGCCCAATGCATTGCGGCAATGGCCGCAAACGGTCAGTTCTATGACATTGCCATTTTCTTCGGAGAGGTCGCACACGAATGGCGGCCATGCCAGTATGTGCGGTGCATTCCCATTGCATTTAATCTCAAGGGCAGTGCCTTGCCAGTCTGCAATTTCAAGCAATTTGCCCTTGATTGCAGTGCTGCAATGCATGATGTAAGTGACATTGCCCGCATAGTACGGCAAGCCCTGCCGGCACCAGTCCCCTGGCTTGAGACTGCGCACTGGGCTTGTTATATGCTCCATGCCATTGACGCCAAAGTCCCCAGTCAGGAACATTCCTTCCAGCGTGGGCGATTGTGCGCAATATCTGCCGCCAATGGAAAGGGAATTGGTCCCTTTCCTCAAAAGCCTTGCAGGAATGGGCACGGTCTTTAGCGCGGTGTCCATCCACCCGCCATCGTCTTCCAGTTTCAAAGGCATGCCGTTCAATGACGCGTGGAAGGACTTTGGATTCTCCAGTACAAAGTGAATGCCTTCAGGCGGTATGAAATCACATTGGAATACCATGTCCAGTTCAAAATCTGCAAACGCATTGCTGCAATCCTTTCTAGCCCATGGCTGAATCATGGTGGGGTGCTCCTTTGGCAAGCCCAGTTGTGCTCTTATCTGCGCGTCCACTGCATTTATGAAAGCATTTTCGGCTATCACCTTGCCATCCAGGCGGCATGTGACATGGTCCAGAGGCAGGCAGTTTGATGCATCAAGCCTCACGGGCCATCCATCCTCTGGCATTTCAACGGGGCAGGGGGACGCGTCTGGTGCAACACGTTTTTCCTCCACTTCAATAGGCTTTCTGGAAAACAAATACAGATGTGACTGCAACTTGTCAAATGAAGCGTCCAGCGTGCATCCGCCATCATGGCATATTGCCTCTTTCGCCAGAAGGCGCCCGCTTTCCAGTTCAAGTTCTGCCACAAAGGGTTTGTATTCCAGTTTGACGCATACGCGTGCATGGGGGAATGTCATCCTTCTGTTCCTGACGCCAGGCACGTTATAGACGCATTCTGGCATTTTCATTCCCGTGTTGCAAATGAAGAGTGCATCGTATTCCTCGCCTTCAGCAAACAGGTGGAGCAGTGGCTCCAGTTCCCTTCCTTCTTCATCTGCAATGGAGACCAGCCGATGGCGTTCCCCCAGTTCTGCAATGCATTTTTCAGAACCAAGGCATTTGAAATGGTGCCAGGCGTCTTCTGGCTTGTCAGAGGCGATTCCATCCATGAATACAGGCGCTTTTCCAAGAACATACACATCTCCTCCTGCCGCGGCAAATCCCAGCAGCAAGTCCAAGGTGCTTCTTCGAATTGTCGAAATTGGCGGGACTAGCACAGCCGAATATTCAGCCTTTCCCAGCACAATGCGGCCATCTTCCACACGTGCTTTCAGCCTTGTCAATATTTCCTCGTCTCCATAATCGAAATCCAGGTTGTTTGCCAGAAGGGCATGGGAAATTGCCATGAAATCATGGTCAAGCCCATTAAGAGCGTCCTCGTTCATCTTTGCATATCTTTCGCCCCAGACGCTTTCCATGGGATGCAGCATTAGAATGGCGCGCCTTTCGGTCAAGTTGTCAAGGACTTGTGCAATTCTTGCAAAATAGTCCTCCACGAACCTGTATTGACGGTGCCATGATGTCTGGTAGGACACGCTTGGCGGATAATCCCTTTTTCCTATGCCTTCCATTGTGTACATTGCCAGATGCAGGCATCTGCGGTTTATGCCCAGGGCGTATTGCCAGTCTCCCTGGCACTTGTAGCCGTATAGTGGATAATCCCAGCCAGTGCATCCATCGGTTTCTGTAAGCCTCTGCGCAATGCCCATCTGATGCGCCACGGAACTGAGTTGCTTTGCCGCCAGGTATGAGGCCCATTTGTCCGTGATAAGGTCGATGCCTGGCATATTGAAATGTTCATAATGGCGCATTGCCGCGCCGATATGGGCCGCCTGCTTTGTGGGCGTGTCTTCATATAGAAGATGCCCTGTGAATTTCAGATTGTTCAAGGCGCACCATTGTGAAATCTGCCTGAAGAACGCGTCGTCGAACTGCTGTGAAAGAAATGCATGGAAATCCATCCTTGTTTTGGAGAATGGACTTGGCGTCTGGAAAAACAATTCAGGCAATGTGGGCAGCAAATCATATCCAGCGAAGTCCCTGAATCGTGCCAGGCCCTCATGCGTCCACGGAAGCACGGCTTTTGCTGTGACAAGCGCGTAGTTGGGCTCGTCTGTGAATATTCCAGGAATCGAGCGTCCAAAATGGCGGCCTGAATTGTCCAGATATTTCTGATGTGTGCATTTGAGGAAATAATTTATGGCGCCTGGGTGCATGGTGTCCACATAGCTTTCGCCATTGAACGCATCATCTTTATCTTCATATTTCCAGTATGCCCTGAACAATTTTTCATCTTTCGTCTGGACGGAATCTGGCTCGCATTGCACATAGCCAACGAGAACACCGTCTTTAAAACGAAGATTGTAATATGCCAGGATGTTTTCTCCTGGCTGGGCTTGCCCTTCCTCAAGGCATAGTTTCTTCGCGCGGAACTCGTCAACGCGTGACACCATGCCGCCTGCAAAGCCAGAGGGCCAGCGGTCCTCGTCATAGAGCCAGGCCTTCATGCCCAGGCGTCCAGCCTCTTCAGCGCATGCGTTCACGCAGTCGAACCATTCCCGCCCCAGGTATTCAGTTTTCAGGCCCACGCGTGAATGCAGGAAAAAGCCGTTGAAGCCCATTTCCTTGAATACACGTATCTGCCGTTTCATTTCCATAGGGTCCAATTTGCCATTGAGGGCCCAGAAAACCATGCCGCGATATTCAGGACGTGGCATTATGAACTCATTCTTCTTCATGCATCTTCCCAACAAAAGGATTCCTGATTTGCTCCAAATTCCAATCGGTGATTTTCAGCGTGCCGTTTTTCAGCCTTGACTTGAAGTTGCCTGGCGTCTCGCCCATGACATATTTGAATACTCTGGAAAAATGGCTGCTGTCGCAGAAACCACAATGCATGGCCACCTCGGACAGGGAGAGGTCGCCCTTCATTATCAAGGCGATTGCCTCCCTTAAAAGGATGCGTTGCGCATACTGCTTGGGGCTCATGCCTACTCTGGTCTTGAAACACTTGTTGAATTTGCTGTGCCCCATGGCGGCTATTGAACACAGCTTCTGTAGATGAAATGGCTCAAATGGATGCTGTTCAATATGCCTCATGGCAGCCTCCACACCACGGTCATTGTATTTTTCCACATCTATCTCCAGACCATTTGAATATGAACGGAGGACCTGGACAAGCAATGTCTGGAAAAGTGCTGACATGAGGCACTCGTATCCCATGTGCCCGACCTTGCTCTGCTCCTGAATTGCTATTTTGGAAATCGACTTTACCACTTGAAATTCCTTGCTCCCAAGCCGTATTATTGGCACTATGGGAACTTTCCCAGGTGGCGGAAAGAATAAATCCAGGCCAGGAAACCTCAGAAGTTCAATCATAATAGTGAATAGCATGTCAGGAACATATAGGAAATTAATCATGCTGCCGCAGGAAGGAGCCATGAAATTATGCCTCTGCCCTGGATGTACAACAATCACAGTGCCAGGCAGCAAGGTCATTTTCTGCCCGTCGGAATGGATATACTCTGCGGAGCCAGAAAGCATCATGGCCATTTCAGTGCAGTCGTGGTCGTGAAGAAGCGTCGGTATGATTTCTGGAGTATATGCGACCGACAGAGGCAGTCTCTCTGGCAGGGAATTGTCATTTATGGATATTGTCAGCATAACTCCACAATAATCATTTTGGGTTTTTAGGTGATTTCAAAACTTCCAAAGTGAGCGCCGTGGGCGTTCACTCAAGTTGATGCTGGGACAAGGCAAGCAACTGGAATTTATCTATGAAATTACCTCTTTTGCAATGACTTATAATTTAATTGGGACGGATGCAGGACAAAGATGATGTTCGTGCGTTTCTATTGTACGTTTTTCCGCAATGCGAATAAAAATGAGGGAGAAAACTCACTCCAGTTAACTTTTTTTATGAAGCCAGGGACAATTATTAAAGGCTTTGTTCCCCATGAAGGCAGGCAAGTGCCGCTCCCAGCGAGAACCTACCCTCATGGGGAACAGAGCAAAGCCAAAATATTTACCTGTTTAGAGAGACTTTGAGAAGATTTCCAAATTCAATAGTAAAGGAAGGCAACGATTGTTCTAGAGTGGGACTTTCCTCCCCAGGCAAGACGGCGCCCAGCCCCAGGCAGACCGCCAGTGTGTAGGAGCCGCCATAGCTGAGCAGCGGCAAGGGCAGACCGATTATGGGCAGCAGGCGCATTGTCATCGCCAGGTTTATGCCAATATGCGTGAACAGAAGCATTGCGATTCCTGTGCAGCACAGGAGGTTTGCCTCCTTGTCCTGGATGGCACCATTCCAGAGAAGCAGCGCCAGCATAATGGCGTACAGCAGCAGTATGGGCAGCGCACCATAGAAGAAGCCCAGTTCCTCGCAGATAACCGCGAAAATGAAGTCTGTAGGCGCCACAGTTCTTGGCAGGTAGCCAAGTCCCTTCATGGTGCCTTGCAGGTATCCTTTGCCAGAAGAGCCGCCGCTGCTGATGGTCAGCACCGACTGCCGTTCGTTCCAGTCGCCGTTTTTGTCCAGGTATCCTTTGATGCGCCTTACATGATAGTCCCTTAGGAAATGTGTGTCCTGGGACAATGCCGTCAATATTTTGTTTGCCTGCTTGCTGCCTTGTTCAGACCTTAGCCATAGCAGACTGCCGCACCAAAGCACGATGATTGCCAGTGTGGCGATGATTGTGAACTGGAAGAGACGCTTTCCTGGCAGGTGCATCAGGCACATTGTCGCCACTGGCGGCAGCAGGGAGAACGCACTACCGTATGATGGCTCAACCATAATCAGCAGCAGCGGCGGCAATACCAAGGCCAGGGACAGCAAGATTGACTTGAATCTGCCTTTCCTGTAATCCGACATCAGGCTGCCTGCAGCTAAAATCGTGAATACCTTGGCAAACTCCGCTGGCGGGAACAGAAACGGCCCTATGGGAAGCCAGCGTGTGGCGCCGCCTGTCTTCTGCCCAAACAAAAGCACCAGCAAGAGGCTTATTATCGAAAACGCGTATCCTCCATATACGAACCAGCGCTTGAACCAGGAACGGCTTATGAAATAAGCGGCAGGCAATACTCCAAGCAAGCCCACGGCAAAGAACACGGCCTGCCTCTGCCAGTTCAGGCGCACTGGATATTCGTCGCCAATGTAGCCTGTGCTGTATATGAAAAGAAGGCTGTAGGCGCATAGTCCCAGGACTATGGCCAGCAACAGCGCGTGCCGCAGATATGTGCCTGTGTTTTTCATTTATTTATATGTGCGCCCCGAAGCGGGGCGCACTCAGGTTTAGCAACTTATAAGGGAAAACTCAAGGTCCC
>JAFYGL010000595.1 GCA_017543165.1 Victivallales bacterium
ATATTGGCGGCTGTGCTTGTTCTGGCTGCAGCCTTGTTCGCCTACCTTAAGTTGAAACCAGAACGGAATGCCGAACTTAAGTCCAGTGATGAAATTGCGGCCGAGGCAATTGATTCTGCCGCCAGGGCAAGCGTGGAAGCGGCAATCAAGGCCATAAATGCCAAGAACACCAGGAAACTGATGGCACTCATGTCCAACCACGATGAAGTCATGCTTCAAAAATACGCAGAAAATCTTTTCCAGGGAAAAGCATTCCTCCCCGCAGAAATAAAGTCGGCGCGGCGTCTCAAGAACAGCACCACAGGAGGACTTGTCGTTATAGTCCATTCTACCGCACGCTCAAGAAACTATGAATTCAGCCTGGTCCCCAAAAACGGCAAGTTCCACATCAAGGGAATACGAGAAACCCAGGGTGTGAATTAAGCACAATCAACTACAGTAATTCCTTCACGTCACGCCCCAGTCACACAAAAGCCTCCGTCCTGCATTGCCTTCAGGACGAAGGATTTTACTTTACGCCTTTTCCTGCAACAATTTACCCGCCAGCACTCCAAGGCACTCCCCTACCCGTTCCAGAAACAACGCCTGGCAACGATGCTGTTCACAAACTCTATAGGACTGAAACAGCCGCGTCATAAAATCATCAAGTTCACGAGTGGGCGACACACGCCGATTAACATACTTGGATGAGGCATCCTCCATGGCAGAAAGGGCAAGTTCCCCATCCAGTTTGCCGCAAAGAAACGTATTCAGCCGTGTCCACAATGCTGGACTGCAATTTCCAGTGCGTCCATTTATCCAGCGCTGCAATGTGCTCTTCCCTATGCCAAGAAAATGCGCCACTTGCTGATAGGACACGCCCAATTTCACAATACGCTCCCGCAACTGATGCCTCTTCACCAAATCAAGTTCATGCTTGCCGTCCATTCTCTTCTCCTATGATAGTTGTTTAATATCATGGCAAATAGTAATTGCTATTGTTTTTATGACGCGAAAATATACTATAAGTGTAATAATATGCAAATATCTAAAGAAACAAAAGGAACCAAAGAGGCAATGTGTCGATTGTCCCTTTGGTCCCGTTCGTCCCTTTGGTCTCTTTGGTCCCTTTGTCAGTCCTTTTCCTGCTTGACAGAAAAGTCGCCCATAATGGTCTGCTGCACTTTGCGATGGTTTCCCGCCCTGTCCCTTACGATGACATTCTGGGGCGTCAGGTCATTCATATACAACCCACCGTTATAGAGATAACTGCAATGCTGTTCGCCGTCCTTTGCCAGTTCCCGCCAGTCTGCTGCGGGGATGTCCTTTGTGGCAGGGCATACCAGGGTCTTGCTGTCTTTCAGGTAATTCAGTCGCAGCAATGTAGCAAGGCCAGCCGCATTGTCGCCATCTGGCAGATATGAGCGGTTGTCATCGCCATAAAGGCTCAGAGACATTGACAATTCCTTCAGATTGCCATACAAACAAGTCATCTGCTGAGCCTTTCTGCGTTTTGCAGCGGAACTAAGCCAAAGCAGCAAAATAACAGCCACCACAGCCAGCAGCACAACAACCACAACTAGTTCAACCAGCGAGAAACGACGCTTTTTCATGAGAATCAATCCTCTTTGTGCAGAAGGCGGCCTGGGCAGATGCCGCGCTTCGTGCTCATGACAAAGTCAATGAATTCCTTGACTTCAGGCACCTGCTCCACGCTGGCCTGAATCTTGTCAATGGCATCCTGGCGTGAATCGCCGTAGCAGAAGAACAACTTTATCGCCTCGCGAAGCGCATTGCGGGAATTTTCCGCCATGCCAGAACGGCGCAGGCCGACTATGTTGGTGCCCTGGATGGCCTCGTCCTGCAACAGGCAGAACGGCGGTATGTCCTGGGTGATGCCGTTGCCGCCGCCAACCATCGCCAGGCGGCCAATGCGCACAAACTGGTGCACCATCACATTGGCGCTGATGAAGACATGCCTGCCAACTTCCACGCGGCCAGCCAGCAGCGTGGCATTGGCAACCACCACATCGTCCCCAATCTGACAATTGTGCCCCAGATGCGAGAAGGCCATCAGCATCACATTGTTGCCCACCACGGTGTGGCTGCCTTCCTCGGTGCCACGATGGATTGTGACATATTCCCTGATGACGCAGTTCTCGCCGATGTCAACGTAGCTTTCCTCGCCGCCATAATGCAAATCCTGTGGCGCGTCGCCGATGACCGCGCCTGCATGGACCTGCGTGCCCTTGCCCAGCGTGGTATGCCCAGTTATATACGCATGAGGCCCGATCTTGCAGCCGTCGCAAATGGTAACGTTCTCGTCAATCACGGCAAACGGCGCGATCTCCACATCGGCGCCAATCTTAGCACCAGGGGCAATAATTGCATTTGGATGTATCTTCATCGGACGCCTCCTTTAGTTCAACTTGATGCGCTTGCGGTTCTTCTTGCCTGCACGCAAGGTCAACGGTCCAGCAACAAAATCATCCTTGGTGATGACTTTCTTTATGTCGGAAACCTTCTCATCGTTGATGTAGCAGCCGCCGCCCTGAACAAGACGGCGCGCCTCGCCGTTGGAGGCGGCAAGCCCTGCCTTTACGAACAGCGTCAGCAACCCCATGCCCTCGCCAAGTTCCGCCTCGGCAAGTTCCAGCGTGGGTATGTCCTCATTGACATCAATGCCCTTGCTCTCGATGATACGGCTTGTGGTCTCCACCTTGAAATCTGGGTCGGCAAAGCCGAATTCCCTGCCAGCGGCCATGAATGCCTTGATTGCCACATCGTGCCCATGTGCCAGTGCGGTTGCCTCGTATGCCAGGATTTCCTTGGCACGGTTGATATTGCAGCCTTCCTCGGTGAGGCGCCGCACCTCGTCCATCGGCAAAGCAGTGAAGAAGCCCAGCAATTTGCGCACATCCTCGTCATTGGAATTGCGCCAGAACTGGTAGTAG
>JAFYGL010000596.1 GCA_017543165.1 Victivallales bacterium
GAATGCCCACCGTGCCATTGTAATAGCGTCTCCAATCAGGGAACTGCATCGTCTCAAATGTCAATCCAGGCATGTTCCATGCTTTGGCCAATGCCGCGTCATTGCCATATTTCTCCTTCATATAGCGGCGGAATGTCGCCATATCGGCGGGGGAATAACCGCTCCAGCTTGTGTGGAAGTTTGCGTCCCTGTTCATCCAGAACCACTCCCAATTGCATCCGCTGGCAAAGCTGATCCCCCAAATGTGGTCAGCATAGCTGCGTTGGCTGATATGCTCAATCAATGCATTCAAAGGAGCCTTTGCGTCCTGTATCCAGCGTTTCGAGGCAAGCCCCTGCTTCTCGCGCTCCAGATGCGCACGTGGGTTGCCGCCATAATGGGCGGAAGCCTCTTCTGGATGAGCCTGGCACCACCATTCAGGCATGTCAACTTCAAGAATCAGCGAGAAAATGGCGTCGGGCGTGAAGGAGAGCATTCTGTCCACCGCAAAATCGAAGTCAGAGAAGTCGTATTGATTTTCTTCCTTCCAGAATTGGCTGAATCCACTGTTGATGCGCAGGTTAGTAAAGCCGTTCGACTTTGAGACGGCCAATTCGGGTTCATGCTTTAATGATGAAAGCACAAGCCAGAATGCACCGTTCAGCCTGTCCTCGCCAAATTGAAGATATGGCCTGCCGTTGTTCTGAACAAGCCTGGCCTGTTTCAGGCCGGGCAACTGCTCTTTTCGGGCTGGAACGCTTGCAATTGGCACATTGCCTTCCACAGCTACAAAATAGTCATCCACGAACAGTTTGAACGCACCGCCTTCCACATGTGGAAAAGGATACTCTATTGTGATGTCCTTGTCAGGCTCCCACTTGTCGCTGGCAGGCGTGATCGACAATTCCAGAGTGCGGTTTTCACCATTTGCCTTTTCCAGCCTGAAGCGCATCTTTGAGATGTCGTGCTTCGGCATTTCAGCCACTTTCACTGTCATTTTGCCTTGCTGCATCTTGATTGGAATCAGTTTCCCCCTTGGACCAGCGTATTCAATGCCAATGCTTTTCTTCCATGGCGAAAGCGTGGCTGGCTCCCCTAGAACAATGGCCTTCTTGGGATAATCCGCAGGTATGCTTGTGTCGGTGTTGCTCTTGTCATTGCATCCCCAGCTGTCGTCAGTCTCGAAAAGCACATCCTTGCCATTCTTCATGCGCACATAACCATCCAGAACAAGGCCTGCACCTTGATTAAGGTTGTGGATGCGGACAGTCACTAGATTTTTGCCCTTCCTGAGGGATTTCGTGACATCATAGAATGCGGAATTGCGCCACCCCTTGTGCTTGCCGTGGAACTTGCCATTTACGTATGTGTAAACGAAATCATCTCCAAGTACGGCAATAGCGGCGTACTCCGGCTCGTCCTCAAGCATGATTTCCTTTTGGAACCACATATTGAACTCATCTGGGCCGCTGCCTTTATGGGACCAAATCCACTTGCCACGCCAGTCCAGCTTCGCCGCTGTGAATGGCCTCTGATAGAATATCTGCCTCACCACTGGAACGCCTTGACCCTTTGCATCAATGGTGGCTGTGGCGTAGATCATCATTTCAGGCGTCGTGAAATCAAGCTGCGTCTGTCCCTGAGTCAGCACCACCGCCGTGTCGGGCAGCTCCTTCATATCCCTGTCATAAAAACGCACTGTGGTTTTTGCTGCTTCAACACCTTCCCAACGGAGCACACAACGTGAACGCGGCATAAGCTGCAATACCCTATTGGGCCTGCCAGGGACCATGTATTCCGCATCTGCTATGCGATTCTCCATAGTCTTTGCCTCTATGGAACGCAACCCCACCTCTCCATGCTGATGACTGTAGAATCGCAACTCCCAGTTGCTCATCTTCCCTGTGTGAATCAAATTCTTTGACAAATCAAATATATATGTGTGGTACTCGCCGTCAGTCATTACGGATTGTATCGGCGCACCAAAGTTCTTGCGACTGCCGTCCTCCTGGACGGCAATGCTTCCAAATCCTATATAGCCAGGTATCCTGGACATGAAACTTACCTCGACCTGCTGTATTTCCGATACATCATGACTCAGCTTGTCCTGGTAAAACGCTGTTGCGCCGTAGGTCTTTGAAAACAATACAATGCCTTTATTGGAGGACAGTCTGGCATCCGTGCCAGTGTATTTCACTTTCTTGGCTACTTCTGTCTCGCCAACATGAAATGGATGAGCCAGACACAGTAAAGGCGCAATCAAAATACAGAATGCTGTTCTCATCAAAGACTCCCTATTTCCCAAGCAACTACTATGAAAACACAGAGTGTGTTGTGCTTCGTGTTGACGGCAGCGGGAGACGCCGCCGCTTTTTTCCTGTC
>JAFYGL010000597.1 GCA_017543165.1 Victivallales bacterium
AGTCGCAGACTGCGACAAGCCTTGCCTGCGGGTCGTCAAGCACATACTTGATATGCTGCTCGCCCATCATTCCAAGACCGATTATGGCGTGGTTTATCCTGTCGTTCGCTCCAGGCATGCCTTTGCGCCCCAGAACCGCGGAGGTGACTATCTGCGGAGTGCTTTTCTTTTTCGCCATACGGAATATTCTCCTTGTTCATTGTATAAAGCCATTGCCTTGGTTTGTAAAAAATACCCCAAGCACTGTGAAAATTAATATGCATTCTCCTTTTTTCCAGCCGTAAATCAGATTTTTCGCATTTTTGGCACTTGATTGCTTCAATGTAGTTTACAGCATGTGTTGGAGTTTTGGAGATGCCTTATTGCGATTCGAGCTGCGCATGCAATTGGCATGCAAGGCGAAAATCAAAACAAGACAGCCAGAAGAACAATGCGGATGCACAATGAACTAAACCTATCCGGGACTAGACCTCAGGCAATTGGCATTTGATTCTTTAAATGGTAAATTAGCCGCATTGTCTTCGGTCTTACTCAAAATACACACCACAGAAAACAGGAATGCACCATGCTAAAGCTTAATCTGGACACTTACAGGGACAAGGTACTCGGCTGCTGGACAGGCAAGAACATCGGCGGAACACTTGGCGGGCCCTTCGAGGGACGCCGTGAAATGAATGGCGCCACGTTCTACGTCCAGAAGATGGACGGCAAGCCGCTGCCAAACGACGACCTTGACTTGCAGCTGCTCTGGCTTCGCGCCGCGGAAGAAAGAGGCATCCTGCGACTGAACGAAAGGGTGCTAGCAGAATACTGGTCATACGAGAACATTGGCCCCTGGAATGAATACGGCGTCTCCAAATGCAATATCGCACGAGGCCTCATGCCGCCTCTTTCCGGCTCCTGCAACAACGACATCTGGAAATGGAGCAACGGCGCATGGATACGCTCCGAGATATGGGCCTGCATCTTCCCTGGAATGCCAGACGTGGCCTGCCAATACGCCTATTACGACTCCTGCATCGATCACTGCGGAGAGGGCATATATGCCGAGATGTTCACGGCCTCCATGGAATCGGCGGCATTTCTGCTGGACGATGTGCGCGGCGTCATTGAATTCGGCGTGGCGCGCATTCCAGAGGACAGCCGTGTCGCCAGAGCCGTCAAGCTTGCCTGCGACTGCTATGACAAGGGGCTGCCTCTCGCCGAGGCGCGCGAAATGATTGTCAAGGACAGTTCGGATCTGGGCTGGTTCCAGGCGCCAGGCAACCTTGGATTCGCCGTATTGGGCCTGCTCTACGGGGAAGGCGACCTGGGCAAGGCGGTCTGCTTCGCCGCAAACTGCGGCGATGACACGGATTGCACGGCGGGCACGGCGGGCGCTGTGATGGGCATTATGCTGGGCCGCAGCGGAATACCAGAAAAGTGGACCAAGCCCATTGGCGATTCCATCCAGACCTGCTGCATTCTTCCCAACCCTGCGTCGCATCTTGGAGGAGATATTCCGCACACGGTCACTGAGCTGACCGAGCGGACGATAAGGCAGGCGCAGCTCTATTCAATGGGCAGCATTTCGGAAACAGTGCATTTCACGGACGGCCCCACGGAGATTCCCGAAGGCTATATTGAAAAACAGAAGTCCAGCGATTTTGTCAGAAAGGAAATCACGACGCGCTCGCCATATAAGCTGGGCTATGACTTGCCCTTCGGCGTCCTGTATGTGCGCTTCGACGAATGTCCTGACATCGAGCCAGGAAAGCCAATCACGCTGTATTTCACGCTGAACGACACGTTCTATATGGACACGATGATAAACGTCAAGCTAGATTTGCCGGAAGGCTGGAAGGCCGCGCCAGCGGACGAGTGCTGCTTTGTGAACAAGGCTGGCTTCAAGGACACTTCCTCGGGGCGCCACAAGGCCGAGCGCGCAATAACTGTCACGCCAGCCGATTTTTCAGGGGCAATGTTCTATCTCAAGGCGACAATCACCCTCAGGGGGCGCAGCCTGCCATACACCATCAACATCCCGCTCCAGAAAAAGGACTGCGCAATATTCAATTGACATCGCATGGAAAAGGTTCACGGAGAAACGAAAATGAATAAAAAATGGGGCGGCTGGAGCAGGGGCGAGCTTCAGATACATTTCATCCATACTGGAGTGGCGGAATCGATTTTCTTCATATTCCCGGACGGAACGACTAT
>JAFYGL010000598.1 GCA_017543165.1 Victivallales bacterium
AACATTTGCGTATGCCCGCATATCGTTCTACCTTCATCCTGACGCGCGGCCAATGGCCGCGCGGAGAACCGTGCCCGCCAACCGCTTCATGGAAACATAACGTCCTGACGCGCGGCCAATGGCCGCGCGGAGAACCGCGCCAAACACCAGCCGCATGGCAGTCCAACGTCCTGACGCGCGGCCAATGGCCGCGCGGAGAACCGTGCCCGCCAACCGCCGCATAGAAGTCCCGCATATCTCCATTATGGGTGGATAATTAGGCATTTGGGGCGGAGGCAGGGTTCCAAGATATATTTGTTGTTATTGTAGGTGATTTGGTTCTTGCCAGGGGAGATGCGGGTGATTTCCACTGGCAGGTCTGGCACCTGGGAGTATGTGTTCCAGCCGTGGTAGGCGGCGTATGCACGGAACTCGGCCATTTTGGGCTTGTGTGCATTGAATATTACTGCCTGCCCCTGGCACCCTTTCATGAATGTCTTTGCGGCTGGGATTTGCGTGTGGCTTTGCACCAATATGTCTATTTTGTCCGCATGGCCTCGTTGTTTCAGTTCCTGCAGCAGTTTTCTGCTTGCGTTCCATTCCCCTGGCTGAATGAGCCAGGCGTGGTGTGGTCTGTCCGCAAATGCAATGCATGGTTCGCCTCCCTTTTCGCTGGCGCAGGCAAGCACAAACTGCCGTGACTGCTGGCTGTGGTGGAAGCATCCGATTATCGTGAACAGCATTGCGAATGCCAGGTATCTTGCAAGGCGTGGACGCATGGACGAGAACGCAAGCCATAGCAGTGCATAGTAGATGAAGCACATAACGGGGCTGATGCGGGTTCCAGTGCAATAAAGGCCTGGGGCGGAGGCGGCCTCCGCCGCGACCAGCAATATTTTAAGCAGCCAGCCCAGCATGTTCCCCAGCACAAGGGAGCCTCCTTCCCAGAAAAACGAGAGGGCGATTTTCGGCAGTGCGCCCGCTACAAGCAGGAGTGCGGCTGGTCCTATCAGGGCATTGACCATGATTGAGCCAAAGGAGACCAGCCCATTCCATAGCATCATGACGCCACAGCATCCTAGCCATGCCGCTAGGCTGCCAAGGACAGTGCCCAGCAGGCGTCCCCAAATGCGCCAGAAGCGCGTTTTGGCACTGTCAGGAGGCAGCCAGTTCTTCTTTTCGCACATTGTGTCAATAAAGGCGCGGCAGGTGTTCTCCGACCTTAGCAGCACATACACCAGCACGAATGAAAAGACAAAGCCCGTGTGCATAAGGTAGAATGGATTGGCCATCAGCAGGAGCAGGCCTGCTATGCCCAGGGTGTTTTCGCTGGAGTGAACATGCCAGCGACTTTGGGAGACTATCACCAGCAGCACCATGAGCCATGCACGCAATGCGGAGGGCGCAGCGCCCGAAATCAGCACGTATGCCAGCAGTAGCAGGCATGTCAGCGGCAGACGCCAGCGCAATGGCACGCAGAACAGCCTGGCAAAGAAAACCAGGCAAAGCCCCATCAATCCTATATGTAGCCCTGAAATGGAGAACAAATGCACGGTGGATGACTTTACAAAGGCCTCACGCACATCGTTTGGCAGCCTGTCTCTAATGCCGAATATCATTGCCTGATATATGGCGGCCTCGTCATCGCCATTGATGTGATGCGTCAGTCTTTCCGCAAGGGATTGCCGCAATTCCAGCAATTTGGCGAACAATGTCCTGGCTGGAGAAAAGTCACGTACCAGGTTCGCGTGGAATGTGTAGTTCAGTGAGCGGCACTTGTAGTAGCGCCTGCTGAGATCGTCCTCAAAATCCAGAAATGCGCCCTCAACTGTGCATGTCGCACCGTATGTGTATGGCACGTCGTTGGGGAAGTACGCCAGCACCTTGCCGCCGCATTTGTTGAAAGCCACGCCATAAAAGGAGATTTGCTCCAGTTTAAACTCGCATTTCCAGCGCTGGCGTTCATTGCCGCAATGGCTTCCCATTGTGCCGCGCACGGTGGCGCTGCATTCGCTGCGGGGCAACTGGTTTTTGTATGTGTCCCAAGGCGCCTTTGTGTGGAGGTGGCATAATGAGACGCCCAATATCAGGGGCAGCAGCCAGCGATGCAACCTTTTCCCGCTGATGATTATGCCCAGCAGCATGATGGGCAGGGCAATGTAATTAAGCCGATTGTATAGGCAATAGCCTCCGATGAATACCAATAATGCAAATACGCCTGGGC
>JAFYGL010000599.1 GCA_017543165.1 Victivallales bacterium
GATTTTGGCCGCCGCAGCATTAGATTATGCTGATTTTTGTTTTAATGAAATCCTAGGTCAATTATTAAAGGAATTTTGAAGATGCTTGAGAAACTGCCAAAGGCAAATTGGTTCAAGGGCCGCCGTGGCCCAGTCGTGCTGGTAATTATGGATGGTGTTGGCTTCGGCAAATACAACGATGGCGATGCCGTCGCAGCCGCCAGCAAGCCCACATTGGAATGGATGCTTGCCAACTGCCCGAATACGAAACTCAAGGCGCACGGCCAGGCCGTGGGGCTTCCCAGCGATGCGGACATGGGCAACTCCGAAGTGGGGCACAATGCCATTGGCTCTGGCCGCGTGTTCGACCAGGGCGCGAAACTGGTCAGCAACAGCATCAGCAGCGGAACCATGTTCCAGGGCCAGGCGTGGAAGGACATCGCAGGAAATGTGATTGCGAAGAACTCAACGTTGCATTTCATCGGCCTTTTCTCTGACGGAAATGTCCATTCCCATATTGACCACCTCAAGGCAATGATGGTCCAGGCCGCCAAGGAAGGCGTCAAGAAGATACGCGTTCATATTCTGCTGGACGGCAGGGACGTGGGCGAGACCTCCGCATTGCAGTATGTTGACCCGTTCGAGAACTTCCTGGCGGAACTGCGCCAGGGCGGCTGCGACGCGAGAATCGCCTCTGGCGGCGGCAGGATGTTCATCACCATGGACCGCTACAACGCAAACTGGCCAATGGTGGAACGGGGCTGGAAGACACATGTGCTGGGCGAAGGCGAGCAATTCGCCTCTGCCCATGAGGCAATAGAGACCTTGCGCCAGCGCACTGGCGCAATCGACCAGGACCTGGGCGCATTCGTCATCGCCGAGAATGGCAAGCCCGTCGGCACCATCCAGGACGGGGACAGCGTGGTCTATTTCAACTTCCGCGGCGACCGTGCGCTGGAAATCACGGCGGCTTTCGAACAGGACAATTTCACCCATTTCGACCGCGTGCGCAGGCCAGACGTGGTCTATGCTGGAATGATGGAGTACGACGGCGACCTGCATGTGCCGAAACGTTTCCTCACAAGCCCGCCCTCAATTACGCGCACTTCAGGCGAATACCTGGCTGCATTGGGACTTCGCACACTGGCCTGCTCCGAAACCCAGAAATACGGCCATGTCACATATTTCTACAATGGCAACCGTTCCGGCAAGATAGATGACAAACTGGAGGAATATGTGGAAGTGCCATCGGATGTGGTGCCTTTCGAGCAGCGCCCATGGATGAAGGGCGCCGAAATCACGGATGTGGTGCTGGACGGCATCCTCTCTGGCAAGTATGACTTCATCAGGTGCAATTTCCCCAATGGCGACATGGTGGGGCACACTGGCGTGTTCCAGGCAGTTAAAATCGGCGTGGAGGCGGTTGACCTCTGCATCGCCCGCATCAAGAAGGCAATTGACAAGACTGGCGGCATCCTGGTGATTACCGCAGACCATGGCAATGCGGATGATATGCTGGAGCACAAGAAGGATGGCTCTGTCTCCATGGACAATGGCGTGCCAAAGGTCAAGACCGCGCACTCGCTGAATCCAGTGCCCTGCATCATCTACGATCCTGAATATGCTGGCGACTACAGCACCACCCTCAAAGAAGGCCTGGGTATAAGCTCCATTGCCGCCACGTGCATCAACCTGCTGGGCTATGAGGCACCTGCGGACTACGACAGTTCCGTCATCCAGAAGGCATAAGCCATTAGCGTGGGCACCGATGTTTATGTGGGCGCCCACATTATAAACAAGGAACTCGAGTATGGCAAACGACAGTTATTCCATAAAGCAGCTAGAAGAATACAAGGTGTTTCTGCCTCCTGCTGGCGCCAGTGCGCGTCCTGGCGTTGAAGAACGCCGTGCCGCCCGCATAAAGCGCAACAACGACTTTATTGAGTCCATCGAGCCTACTGCGCCGAAAATGCAAATCACGGGCAGTTTCATCTATGCCCATCCGCCGAACTACCGCGGCGCGGAGACTTTGCACTGGACACAGGAGGATTGGAAACGGGAACTGACACGCCTGAAGGGATATGGCATCGACACTGTGATATTCCAGGCCTCGCTGTGGGCGGAATTGGAGGAGTGCTACTACCCAAGCCAGTTGTTCAAGGGGTTCAAGAACTGGAATGTTGTGGAGCCCATACTGGCCGCGGCCAAGGAACTGGGGCTTGTGGTGTACCTAGGCGGATATGGCTCCGTCACCTGCTGGCGGGAACGTCTTTCAGGCCAGATGATACAGGAGGAAATCCAGCGCCAGGTGGGGTGCTTCAAGGAGCTGCTGCGCTATCGCGCCTCATTTGACGGATTCTATTTCTCACCTGAATCCGCCTATATCGGCAAGCGGGATGAGGAACTGGAGGATTTTCTTGGCGATTTGTACCATGGATTCTTCAGCGAGATACGCAATGCGGATTCACGCCTCAAGATACTCATGTCACCAGCGACCATCTACCACAAAGACGCCATGGGCGACATGCGGGACGCATGGTGCAGGGTGTTCGCAAAGGACCATCCCGACATATTGGCGCCACAGGATTCCATTGGCTGCGGCTGCATTACCCTGGACCGCCAGGACGAGGCATTCAAGATATGGCGCTCTGTGGCGGACGCACGTCAAATCGAATTGTGGAGCAATGTGGAGGATTTCGAGTGCTGCGCCCCGTATTATGACGAGACAAGCCGCCGCGCCGCCGCACCAGAGCGCATCATAGCGCAAATCAACAATGCCGCCCCCTACGTCAGCAAGTTGATATCCTGGGAATTGCTCTATTACGGAAATGCAAAGCTGCATCCCGCTGGCATACCAATGATAAAGGCATTGTTCCCACAGAGCCAGGATTGAAGATGAGTTGCGCTCCACTGCTTCTGGCACCAGACGATGGCGCAGTTTTGCCTTTGCAGACCAGTGCGCAGAAGGCAATGCTTTCCTCCATGCGGCGCTTTGTGCCCCATAAGCCCAACATAACGCCTCGAAAGCATGATTTGACCACGCCGCTTGGCGTGTTATTCCGCTGGAAGGGTGGGGCAGGGGAGTTGCAGTTGTGCCAGGACACCGCATTTGAACGGCCTCTGCGCTATCGGGGCAAGGAATGTTGCACTGTGTATAATCTGCTTCCAGGCAGTGCCTGGCATTGGCGGGTGATGCTGTCCAATAGGCAGTATTCAGAAATACGGCGTTTTACCATTGAAGATGCCTTGCCTGTTTTCCTGAATGTGGAGGGTTTGAGCAATGTGCGTGACATTGGTGGATGGCGCACAAACGACGGGCGTCGCATCCGCAGCAGGATGCTCATTAGAGGCTGCCAGTTCGAGCCAAAGGGCTCCCTTGATTTCCGCATCACCGAGGCGGGCAAGGCAACGTACTTTGGAGAACTTGGCGTGCGCACTGAACTGGATTTGCGCAAGTTCGAGGAAGGCAAGGAGGTCCTTGTGCATCCTGGGTACAGGCGCATTCATATACCCGCTTCAGCATACGCCACCTGGGCGCAGGAGGGCATTTTCTCCGTTGAGCAGAAGGCCACAATGAAGCGCATATTCACGATTCTGTGCGACGAGAACGTGTATCCACTGTATTTCCATTGCGCAGGCGGCGGCGACAGGACTGGCACTCTGGCATTCCTCATAGAGACGCTGTTGGGCGTGTCATTGGAGGATGCGTTGACCGACTACGAATACTCCAACTTGTCCATTTCTGGTGAGCGTTCCCGCTACTCCGAGGTGTTTACCGCATTTCTGGCGAAACTTGAGACATGCGCCCCTGGCAAGGGTATCCAATGCCAGGTCAAGGCGTATCTGCGTGATTGCGGCGTTGCTACAGCAATGATGCGCAAGTTGCGGAATCTGC
>JAFYGL010000060.1 GCA_017543165.1 Victivallales bacterium
CTGCCTTTGCCTTTCAGTGTCAGGAGCCAGTTTCAATGCGCTGGCGTAAAGCGCCTCGGCCTCTGGATAGTTTCCCGCCTTGGAACTTGCCTCGGCAAGGGAAATCACGGCATGCCACCAGTCGTAGTCAGGCTTGTCAGGCATTCTTTCCTTCAGGATGCCGAAAATCATCCTGGCCTGTTCAGCTTCATTGTTGCTGATGAGGTTTCTTATTCTCAGGATGCTGGCCGTCATTGCGTCAGGGCTTCCTTCTTTCACCTTGAAGTTGTTGAGAAGATTCAACGACATGGTATATTCGCCCAATTCGGTGTATGCCCTGGCCTTGCGCTGCACGAATTGGAATGCATTTTCCCCGCTCAGGTCACAGTCCTTGAGGATTTCCAGTACGCCTGTCCAATCATTCATGTACCTGGCTGCGTCCGCTTGCAGGAGCAGAATGTCCTGCTGCAATGAGACTGGCAGTGTATTGAATTGTGGATTTTTGCAAAGTGCGTCGGTGATGTTTCTTGCAATTTTCCAGTTGCCCAGCATGCCCTGCGCCTGCGCTTCCGCGAATTTAAGTTCGCATTGCAAAAGCGTGTCCTGCAGTCCCGCGCTGTTTTTGGCATGGCGTTGTATTGCGGCAAGTGCGTCATTAGGGCGTGAATCCTTCAGGCATGACTTGGCCTTGTAAAGCGTGCCTCTTGCATAGCCTGGCTCGTTGACGCCATTGAGTTCAATGTACTTGTTGAAATATCGTTCGGCTGGCTTGTATAGCCCGTCCGCAAATGCCTGCTTGCCCAGTTCCAGTTGTTGTGCAAGGGGATTGACCTTTGTCTCTTCCTCAAACTGGAAGACCTGGGGCTGCGGTGTCTGGGCAATGAGCAGGGAACAAAGCAGCAATGCAGTTGCTAACATGCTTTTCATACGAGAATTGCCCCTCTGTTTTAGTCAGTTTTGTTTTTCCTTTACGACAAAAAGCGCCTGCGACGCAGTGATGTTGTGCTGGCTGTTCGCATCGTATTTTGCAACCTGGCCCTCCACCAGCACCCATGCCTCCAGGACCTGCAGCCTCTCTGCGCCAATCCAGTCCATGAAATCGTTTATGCTGCAGTTGTGTATGTTTGGCGTGTCATACCACTTGAATGGAAAGGATTTGGTTACAGGCATCCTGCCGCCCAGGCTGAATGTGAAGCGCATGCTCCAGTGGGCGAAGTTTGGGAAGCTGATGATGCATGCGTCCGCTATGCGTAGCATTTTGTTCAATGCCTCCACTGGGTTCTTAAGCGTGGTCAGCGTGTCCTCTATTATTGCCCAGGTATAGCTTTTGTCAGGGATAAGGTCTATGATGTCCAGCATGTCGCCGTGGCAGACAGGTATTCCGCGTGCAATGCATTTGCCCACCATTTCCTCATCGGCTTCAATGCCCTGCCTCCAGCATTTGCGGCATTTGGCGAGGCGGTGGAGCAGCTCTCCGTCCCCACAGCCCAGGTCTATTACGGAATCTCCGTCCTGCACCAGGCGCTGCACGATGTCATCATGCCAGCGGATAGCCTCTCCTCCTGGTGGTTCGGCGGTGAGTTTAGTGGCGCAGTTCCTGAGTTGCTCGAAGCTGCAATCTGCTTCATGCACGCCAAAATGCTCCAGTGTATCCTGGTATGACTTGCTCATTTGCCGTCCCTCCTGTCATCCTCGGCCTTCACCATGAGGAAAGAGCGAATAATTCGGCTCACCTTGTATTCCTCCACCAGGAATGCGTCATGGCCATAGTTGCTGTCCACATCCACGGAAGTCACTGGGTGGTGGTTCTGCATGAGTGCCATCACAATGGAATGGCTTTCGGCGCATGGGTATAGCCAGTCCGAACTGAATGCCACCACCATCATTTCGGCCTTTATGCGGGAGCATGCCTTTGCCAGGTCGCCGCCGCCCCACTTTGCCGCCGCGTCATACTGGTCCATGGCATTGGCGATGAGGAGGTAGCTGTTCGCGTCAAAGCGTTCCACGAAGCTCTGCCCCTGGTGGGTGAGATAGCCATGC
>JAFYGL010000600.1 GCA_017543165.1 Victivallales bacterium
ATTTCGGCCAGCGGCTCGGCAGGCGGCTGGGGAGTGAGGGGCGTGGTTGCTGCGGGACGGAATGGGGCTGCGACTGGCGCAGGCACGGGTGTCTGGATTGTCGTTGTTGTCATTTTGGTTGTCTCCTTGGTTGTTGTGTTTTTCTTGGTATTTGAGGCGGGAACTGCCACTGTGGTGGCCTTCGCTGTCGTTGGAATGCCTGGCCGTCCGTTAATGGGCATGAACAGGAAGTGCCCTGTCCCGCCTTCTGCCGTGACGCCGTTGAGTTCCTTGCTGGATAAAGCCAGTCTCGTATGTCCAAGACCGAATGCCTGGAGCAGATAGGCTGAGTTGCAGTATATTCCGCACGGTGCCTTGGCGTTGCTCCTGGCAGCAATGGATATATTGCGCTTGTCGTCGGCGAGGTGTACGCAGTCTGGAAAGACCACCATGGACGTCAGGCCCTTCTCCGACTTGGGGATTGTCTCCAGGAACTCAATGGCCTTCGGCACATCGGCGGCGTTGATTTCGACTGTGGTGTCAAGCACGCCTTGCTTGGGATAGACGTTCTGATAATTCGGGTAGATTCCCTCCTGCTTCTTCAGAACCATTCTGAAGCCCGCGCCAGTTATCGCCACCAGATTGCCGAAATGGGACAACGATGCCCACCTGTACTTGCGGAGCGCGGCATACAGCGGGCTTGGCGGCAGTATCACGTTGCCTGTCAGCGACAATGGCAGCGGAATATGCGTCAGCCGCCTGCCGTCCGTCGCCGCGATGCCGTTCTTGCTCACATCCACGCCGCACAAGGCGGGGCGGGCTGCGTCCTTGCAGGCCGACTGGAATGTCTGGAGCAGGAATCCCGCAAAGCCAGTGGGCAGAGAGGTGGATTCCGCGTTCACGGGCATAGCGGTCATTTTCTCACCGCCTTCCTTGCAGGGCAAGTCCGCCAGAAACCTGCCGTCGCCTCTGACGAAGAGCCTGCCCTGGTATGGCTCAAGTTCGATGTTCTCCGCGCTTGTGCCTGAAAGGGTGGTCTTCAGCAGAGTGATGTCCACTGTGCAGACTCCGTCCGCGTCTGTCCTTGCTAGAGGCAAGTCCATTGCCAGCTGCTCCTTCTCGCCGATTACCGCCAGCGTGACGGTCTTGGTCTTGCTGGTGATTGCGAGGCTCTTTGACGGTGTGTTGATTTTCGCCAGAGGTGCCAGTGCCTCCAGCAATGTTGTCTTCATGACTTGGATTTTCATGTGTGTTACTCCTGTTTGTTGAATGGAACATAGACACAAAAAAGCCCATCACCGCAGGAGCGATGATGGGCTATGGAAAAATGTGTTTTGCGAGACGGACGGCTCAGTTCATCAAGGTAAGTATTTCTCCTCGTGAGCGTAGAGCCATGATGCAGTGATTGCATAGCAGTCCAAAATCTGCCTCAATATGCAATTCGCTTTTGGGATGAAGTTCATTGCACCATCGGCAACGGTGGTGTCTCTCATTGCGCTTGGTGGAATCGTGCATTTGGAGATTGTCGTTTCCAGGTTTGGTGGTGAGTTGAGTGTTCGTGTTCTCCATATTCAC
>JAFYGL010000601.1 GCA_017543165.1 Victivallales bacterium
CACCGCCATTTGGGGGTCGCTGAGGTATTTCATGTTCTTGTAGTAATAAAGCCAATACGTATTGCTGCTATTGGTGTATGTAAGATAGATTTCGCCATCATAGTCGTCTGCATACAATAGCGAGGAGAGCATGCATTGCTTCAGGTTGTTCGTGCAGGCTGTGGCACGTGCCTTTTCCCGTGCCTTGCTCAACGCGGGCAATAGCATCGCTGCCAATATGGCGATGATTGCAATTACCACCAGTAATTCAATCAATGTAAAATTGAATGAAACAGCTTTCTTTTTCTGTGTGTTCATTTGCATCTTCTCCTGTGTTTAAGATGGAAACTCTATTATCTAAATATTTAACTTGTTAATTCCTCAATGGGTTGATGACTTTCAGGCCGAAGGATGCTAGTTCCTTTTCAACTTGCGCCATTTCCAGTTCCGTCGGGGGCGGCACGGCAGGCATGGTGTCCTTGTGTCCGACTGCCTTGAATTTTGACCTGGCCATGGAATGATATGCCAGAAGCCTGACGGCGGTGATGTTGTCCAGTTTCGCCAGGCATGCGCCAGCTGCCTTGATGTTTTCCACATCCATGTTGTGCTGCGGCACCATTACCATGCGTATCTCGATTTTCTTGCCCGTATAAGAAAGCCGTTCCAGATTTTCCAGGATGAGTTCGTTTCCCGCGCCAGTCAGGCGCCTGTGCTGTTCTGCATCCGCGCATTTGAAATCATAGAGGAACATGTCACAGCATGGCAGCACTTCCTCGAATGCGCTCCAGGGCACGTTTCCGCAGGTGTCGCAGGCGGTGTGGATGCCCTCTTCCTTCATTCGCGCAAACAGTTCTGCGCAGAATATGCTGTGCATAAGTGGCTCGCCGCCCGAAATCGTAATGCCTCCATCCTCGCCATAGAAGTTGCGGTCCTCCAGCAGAACGCTGGCCGCCTCCTCCACGGAAATCTGCTTGCCATACAACTCCAGCGCACCAAAGAGACATGCCTGCTCGCATCTGCCGCAGCCTTTGCATTCTTCACGCTTGAATACATGCCTGCCATTCTCAATGCCGTGGCATTTGCACACCTTGGCGCATTCGCCGCAAAGAGCGCATTTCATTTCGCGGAATGCCAGTTCGGGCTTCAGTTCACGGCTCTCTGGATTGTGGCACCAGATGCAGCGCAGGCTGCAGCCCTTAAGGAACAGGGTTGTCCTGATTCCTGGCCCGTCATGCACTGCAAAGCGCTTAATGTCTATGTACGGTGCTGTATTCATGTCAACTTATCAGTTCCTCCGCCTGGCGGATGAATGTGTTCTGGGCATCTGGCTCCAAATCATTGAACTTAAAATTCCAGCCGCAGACGCGCACTTGCAGGTTCTCGTACTTTTCAGGGTGCTTCTGGGCGTCCTTCAGCACATTCGCATCGAATATGTTGAACTGGATGCCGCTGCCGCCCTGGGCGATGAACCTGCGGATTATAGACACCAGAAGCGGAACGCCTTCCCTGCCCTTGACCGAGGTGGGATGCAGCATCAAATCCAGGCATGTGCCGCAGGGGAAGGCGGTCATGTCTATCTTCAGCACGGATTCCATGAGCGCTGTTATGCCGTGCCTGTCCATTCCAATCACGGCGTCCATGTTCTTGGACATGGGCTCCCCCGCCAGCCTACCCGAAGGCAATGCCCCAATTTCGCGCCCGTTCTCCACCACCCTCTGACCATAGATAGACGGGAAGAAATGGCCTCCGCGCCCGTTGGCGGTCTCCTTCAGCCGTTTTGAGGTGAAATCCGCAATTTCAACTGCCAAGGTGTCTGCCTTCTGGTCGTTGTTGCCCCATTTAGGCGGCTTTGTCAAGGTAATGCGCCTGAGGTGCTCATGCCCCTGCCAGTTGCCTGCAATGATCGCCCTCAGTTCATCCAGGGTGCAAAGTTTTTCCTCAAACACCAGATAGCGTATGGCCGCCAGTGAATCAACGGCGTCCGCAATGTAGGAGACAACTGTGCCTGTGGAATTATAGACGGCGCCCGCCTCCGATACATCCAGTCCTCTCTCCATGCACGAGGCAAAGGTGGCGGACAGCAGCGGCACTGGATTGAGATAACCCCAGACCTTGTCGCAGGGAATCTGCTTTTCCTGCAACAGTTTTATTGTGTCGCTGACTTTCCTCAGATAGTCCTTCTTCAGTTCTTCAAAGGAGGCGTATTGCCTGCCCTCTTCAAGAAGTGCCAGCAATATGACGGGCATGAACAAATGCGTGGCCCCAGAGCAGGACATCTCCTTGCCAGCCACGGCTGGCTCGTAGCAGCCTATGGGCACGAAATTCTCCGCGTCCTCCTTGGTGCGCCCGTCCTTGACCAGCCCATGCACAATCA
>JAFYGL010000602.1 GCA_017543165.1 Victivallales bacterium
ATTTACCCGTTATTCCCTTCACCTGAAGCAGGACAGGCATTAAAAGAAGTAAAAAAAGAGATAATGAACTACATATAAAGTATATATCTTCCGATTTTTGGGATTCTATAGATAATTACTACAGCGATGTAGCTTAATATAATTAGTAAAATCCAAAGAATTATTGCTTTTACAGGTTTTGAGTATGGTAGGTCAACAACAACAGGCAGTAACGGTAATCTAAATAGGTTATGAACTAAAAATACTGCAAATGAGTATTTTGATAAAAAGCTTACTAATGAAAATGCCCTGACTTTTTCTATTCTGGAGCATAACTCAAACAATGTAAAAGATCCTATTAAAACAAATGGGAATTCATACCATAGGACAAAATTGTATCCTTTGATGAATGCATAGTATTGGAATAATACGCATATTATAAATGATACTACTGCAAGCAATCCGAGGTTTCTTGATTTATATTTTTTAAACCTGCCCTTCTTGACCAGATATCCGAGAATTATGTAAATTCCATAAACCCCACCACTAAATCCGAGGCAGTACTGAATATTAACGTTTTGAATGCCGTGCATTTCCAATACAATTGTTATGAATGGCAGTAGGAATGCCAGCAGGGGGATGGAGTATGCCAGGGCACGGCCCTGCTTCTTTAAGTTGGACATTGACAGTGCCTGTCCTGCCCCGTTGAAAAAGGCGGCCAGCATGTAGAAGACTATAGCGCAAAGCTTGTCTTTGCCAATGTTCGCACCTTCATTTGAAAACAGATTGAGCAAAAAAAGAAGCATGGAGGAGCAAAGGGAGCCTGTCAGATAGAAATGCTGCGGTTTTATGCCATTTTGCTTTGCTTCGCTTATGATTATGACAACCAAGGCCCACAAAAGCCCTAGCAATGGCAGAAGTAAGTATGCGTAGTTCATGATTGTCGTTTCTTTGGTATTATGGTCAAGGGCTGTAAGGGCGCCCACTCAGGTTGCCTTAGCGGGAATATACGCCTTGGGGAGAACCCTAATCAACTTTGGTGTAACAGCCAGCAGTTGAGAAAACCTCTTCAATTTAGCAGGTTTTGTATAATTGCAAGCCGCCAAAACAAAATAATATTGTATTTAATTTGAATTTAACAATAATAATGATAATTTACGGGCAACTGACATGGAACTTTAATAACTTATGACAAGAGGTGAGAATGGTGGAGAACAACGACAAAAAACCATTGATACAGGTATTGGAGAGGGCGATAGACATACTGGATCTGCTGGCGGAGGCGCGTGAGCCGATGCGCACCACTGATTTGGCTGAAAGGCTTGGCATTTCACAGCAGAGCGCTGGCAACCTGCTTCGCACATTGTATGGGCGTGGAATGCTGTCCCAGGACAAGGAGCGGCGCTACCGCCTGGGGCCCCATTGCTTTTATCTGGGGTCGTTTGCGGACGAGTGGATCAAGCTGCGGGAAGTCAGCAGGAACATTGTTTATGAGCTGCGTGAAAAGACAGGCTGCACCGTGTTTCTTGGTGCGTTAGAGAATGACAAGTTGTTTTGCCTGTCCTTGCTTTGGTCGGACGAGCCCTATATGTCCCATCCGCCTCAGGAGTGGGCGGATCAGCCGCACTCTACAGCCTGTGGGCGTCTGCTGATGGCACTTCTTCCCCAAGAAGAGAGGCGTCAGATGCTGAAGCGCATTAACAAGCGGCAGGTCACCGACAAGACCATCACCGATCCGGATTTGCTTGAAAAAAGCTGTGCTGAAATAGCTGAGTGCGGCTATTCGGAGATACGGGAGGAATCTTTCCCTGGAATATGGTCTCTGGCTGTGCCTGTGACCACACCAACGGGAAAGATACTTGCGGGATTGACACTCTCCGCAAAGCTTGCGGAGAGAGAGCTGAAGAGTAATGAATATCTGCCTTTGCTTTTTGAAGCCGCATCTCGCATTGGGCGCTTGGCAATGCCAAGCAGGAAGAAATGATTTTTTTACAGTTGAAAATACAGTTTGAGGAGAAAAGTCAAATGAATGGAAAACTGCATTTTAGTGGAAGACGCATTGGCTCACATGTTTTTTTCACTTTGATTGAGCTACTCGTTGTAATCGCAATTATCGCCATACTGGCGGCCATGCTGCTGCCCGCGTTGAGCAAGGCCAGGGACAAGGCCAGGTCAATTGGCTGCATAAACAATCTGAAGCAGATCGGACTTGCGCAGACACTGTATTCGGAGGAAAGTGACGATTTTCTTGTGAATGGCTATGCCGGCACAAATTCCACCAATACGAACCAGCTATGGTTTGTGATATTGTCGGGAACGAGCTTTGGAGGCTCTGTGAAGGTGGGGTCTGGATATGGCGTGGAATTCTATGGAAACGGCAAGATCAAGGGGTCGTTCTACTGCCCCAGCGAAACAAGGCCTGGCTTCACCTACACGCACTACACCCTGAACTGGTATCTGACGGGCGCCCGTGAGGACCGCTACCGCAAGCTGACGGCAGTGTATGCGCCTAGCGACGCACTGTTCGCAGGAGACGGAAACATAGACAACACCTGGGCATACGGCAACATCTACACCATGGGCTTCAGACATGGCGCACCTGAAACAAGGGAGATACGCGCCAATACACCTCCAAGCACTGTCAGTGCGCGTGCCTGCGCCACATACGTGGATGGCCATGCGGCTTCAAGGAGCTTTGCGGAGAACAAGGCACTGATGCTTGTAAGCGAAACACGCACTGTGACTTCCGCCACGCCTTCGTTTTCGCCATGCTTCTTCACTGGATACACGTATAATTCACTGGGTGATTCCGTAAAATAGACGAGGTGATACATCATGAAAAAATACATTGCTATTGTGATTTGCATTTTGCTGTGCGGTCTTGCGTTGCATGGCATGTATTTGGAAGTTGTGCCTGGCGAGGATGGAAGCACTCAGTTCGGCGCAGTTTCGGATGTGACAGGAAGACTTTCCATCCGTGATGTCACCAACACGTTGGTGCTGAAGGAAGATGGAATCACAATTACGCAGACGAGTCCACTGCCAGCATTGCCCATGAAGCTGTCCAAGGACGATTGTGCATGGATTGAGATAACGCCACCTGGCGCCAAAAAGCTCAGTTTCATTATTAGGCCAGAGGACAAAGGCAGCGTTCTGGATGGTAAAGTCTGGACATGGAGCAGGCTTCTGACCTGGAAGGAGCTGGGCGTTGCCACCGCCTGCTTTGACAAGGAATGGGCAATACAGGTATGCCGACAGTATCAGAATCTGCCTGAGAAGGCATGCTGGAGCTATCCAGAGGCGGCACGTGTGGTGTTCAGAAAGGAGGGCAGCAACTTTTCCTTTGACGGGTTTGGACCTCGCTGGAAGCTAAGTGGCTATGAGATCAGCTGGTCCGCCAAGGGAAAGGTCAAGGTGAATGCCCAGATCGTGTCGATAGAGAATCCGCGTAGCTTCAACCAGGTGATTTCTAATGGCAAAGGGATATTGCGCAGCATTATGAACAACTCGACAGAGCGTACTCTGCAAATGGAATGGCTGGAGCCTGACACAAAGCGCGTCATTGGAAAGCGGGACATAACATGGCTTCGTGTGAAGAACGGAAAAATGGCTGGTCCTGACTACGTGAATCCGGATCCGCCCTTGGTGATGAAAGGCGCCTTTTATCCGCACAAGGATTTGCTATGCTTTGAATTGAGTTGCGAGAAACAAAGCAAGCTGAAGCAGCTTAGGAATGTTGTCTTCCTATTGACTGATGCGGACGGCAAGGCATTGAAGGAGACTGAGCCAATTGCCAAGGGCAGCGCTTTGACGGCACAGATGGATGTGAGTGGTTTGCCTGTAGGTAAATATTACCTGCGAGCCAAGGCGGACGGCAAGCTTTTGGTGGCCAGCGACTTTTTTTGCGTGGAGAAATTTGCCTGGCAGAACAAGCGCTATGGCACGGCACGGCTTATTGTGCCGCCATTCAAGGCGCTAGCTTGCGGCAATGATAAAATCGCAGGCGCGTTTACCTCTTATGAATGCGGCGGGGTACTTTGGCATGGAATCATTGCAGATGGCAAAAACATACTGCGGGCACCCGTGCGCCTGACTGGCAATGGCGTGGACTTCAAGCTCATTGGCAGGCGCGTCCTGGAGAAGGCCGATGACAGAGTCGTCATTGAGAATGACCTGGAAATCCCAGGCTGGAAGCTGGCCTTGAGGCAGGAATATGACTATGACGGGATGTGCAAGCTGACCTTGAACTTTAATCCAAATGGCCTTCAAAAACTCAACGGCGTGAATCTGGAGTTCCCCCTTGACGCGAATGAATTGAAGATGTTCCATTCCCTAGGTGATGGAATGAGGCGCAACAAATACGGCTTCCTGCCACGGAATGACGGTACGCTCTGGCGGGCGGACAAGCCAGCCGCAAGTGCCTTGCCAGGCTTCCGCCCCTACATCTGGGTGGGAGGCATCTATCGTGGGCTGTGCTGGTTTGCTGAAAGCGACGAGAACTGGGGGCGCGCTCCAGGCGCCAATGCAATTTCACTGGTGCGAAATGGCGACACTGCTGTCTTGTCGGTGCATCTATTCTCCAGTGAAAGAAGCATTGACAAGGCCTTCAGCATAGAAATGGGTGTGCAGCCTACGCCTGTGAAGAAGGTCCCGCAGCATTACAGGGAGCTCACTGGCACGTTCTATACGAGCTGGGTGCCGCAGGCGAGCAAGACTTTGAGCTTCAACGGCGGGGGC
>JAFYGL010000603.1 GCA_017543165.1 Victivallales bacterium
AGGAATTCCAATATGCCCTGGACACGTATGTCTCCCTCAGCAAAAAGGCAAAAAGCGAATACAAGGAACTGGATGTGATAATGTGGCCAGAATGCGCTGTTCCCGCCAGTATCGACTACCAGCCATACAAGGCGGAATTGATAAAATTGCAAAAGGAAACAAAAACGCCGCTACTAATGGGTGCAATCCAACTGCGCCTGCCGCCTGGCGAAAGCGATGCGAGCAATGCCAACACTTTCAATTCCGTTTTCCTGCTGGACGAAAAGGCACACGCCATCGCCGCATACGACAAGATGCACAGGGTGCCTTTCGGTGAATATGTGCCATTAAGCGACCTGTATCCATGGTTGCGGGACGCAATAGGCCTGGGACGAGACCTTACACCAGGCAGCGTACCATTCGTATTCAAGCTGGCAAAAGGCACGAAGGCAGGCGTGAACATCTGCTTCGAAGATGTGTTCCCAGCCATAAGCAGGGCATTCACACGGGAAGGCGCCAACATGCTCATGACTGTCACCAACGACAGTTGGTACAACCAGAGCTGCGGCGCGGAACAGCATTCCGCCCACGTGGTGTTCCGCGCAGTGGAGAACCGCCGCCCCTTCATGCGCAGCGGCAACAACAGCCATACCCTAATGGTGACGCCAGCAGGCAAGATAATGGGGCAGATCACCGCAAAGGACAGCGTATTCACACAGGACTACCAGGCATACGAGATACCTGTATTCGACGGATGGGGCGACACATTCTATACAAAACACGGCGATGTATTCGCATACGTCTGCGCAATCGCCAGCGCCGCCATTCTGCTAGCCATGCTAGCCATGTCATTCGCCTCACACGAGGCAAAAAGGAAATAAGAGGCTGTTGCAAAACTTCCTAGACACCTAGACACATAGACACCTAGACACATAGTTTTGCAACAGCCCCTTGAAACTACCCGTCTCTGCGTTGAAGTTTGCGGAGGGCGTCCTCCAGTGGCACCATGACGAATTGCCTCTGCTTCATACGGGGATGGGGTATGGTCAGTCGCGGAGTGCTGAGCTGCAAGTCATCGAAAAGCAGGATATCCAGGTCGATGGTCCTGCTTTCACGGCTGCTGTGCTGGGCTGGGCGTCCAAGGCTGCGCTCAATGCCTTGCGTCAGGTCCAGCAGTTGTTCGGGCGTGCCTTCCCAGAAGCCCACGATAGCGGAATTATGGAAATCAGGTGTGCCTGGAACGCAGTCCACAGGCTCGCTGACCACAGTGCAGCCCCGCACAACACCACTCAGCCCGCCTTCCTCCAGCAAGGCGATTGCCTTGTCGAAGGAAGCGGGCACATCGCCCAGGTTGCCGCCCAGGGCTATGGCAACTTGATGCGCCATGATTTCACACCTTTGCAGGAGCGCCCTTCGCCACACTGGCATAGCATGCGTTCATGCAGTCGATAGTGTGGCGGTGCCATTCCAGGTTGATTTTTGGCTGCTTGTGGTTCCTGATGCAATCCACGAATTCGTCTATCAGGCCAATCCACTCGTCAAAGTAGGTGTATTGCACGGTATATCTGTCATTGGGTGCGCCGTTATGATACACATTGGGGCCGAAGCAGTCGCACATGATCGTGCCCTTTTCGCCAGTTATGGTCACATTGACCTCCATGCGCTTGGGGAACACCTCCCATCCTGGCGCTGGCACCTTCAGACGCTCTTCCATACGGGACCAGGAGGGGTCGAACAGGAAGGACACGCCGTTCTTCATCTTGCCAGTTGCGAGTATCATGTCCTCCACCTCCAGGTCAGGGCGAAGGTTGGGTGCCACCTGCGAATAAACATAGTCGAAGTCCGAGCCAGTCAGCCAGCGGATGAGGTCGAAAATGTGCGGATGGTCGCACAATGCGCCGCCGCGGAAGCGCCTGTCCCCCTTGCACAGCGGCACCCGCTTGCCGTAGCTGGCCTCAGGCACGCCCTGCCATGGAAACGCCCAAACTGGCGACAATGTGATGTTGGTGGCCTGGATGGACAGTATCTTCCCCAGTTCGCCGCTCTTGATGAGTTGCTGGAGGCGCCTCACCACTGGATTGTAGTGCATCTCAAGCTCAATCTGGCAGACAATGCCCGCCTTCTTCACAAGAGCCTGCATTTCATCGTATTCCTTCGGGTCGAAGGTGGGTATCTTCATGGAGAGAATGTGCACGCCTCTTTCTGCGCACAGTTTCATCTCACGCAGATGCTGGTCATTGGCGGAGGCAATCACAACCGCCTCGATGTCAGGATGCTTTGCAAACATCTCCTCTGGCGAGAGATAGCACGGCACTCCATTGTCATAGAGTTCATAGACATCCTTGGCGTTCTGGTCTGCGGCGCAGGATGCCACCCAGTCCAGTTTGCTGTTCTCCCTCAATGTCTGGTAGTATTTTCTGGTATGGCCATGAGTAAGGGCCATCATCGCAATCTTAACGGGCTTCATAGTTTTCCTGCCTCCTTACTTGTATGACACGGGCTTGCCTGATGCATCGCTTGCCAGGGCGTCCTCCACCTGCTTCGCAAGCAGGGCATCCGCCTTGTTCCATTCCTTGGCCAGTTTTTTGTCCGACAACACGGCGAATGCCGCGCGGATGAGCAATATTTCCTCCAGCTCGAAACCGAACAATTCCGTGTCGGTGTCGGTGAAGCGTTCCTCGCCTTCGGCGGTGAACTTGTAGATGGAGGCCTGCGGCACCTGCGTGTCCACCACACGGTCCGACGCCACGCCGCGGCGGGCGATGATTTCATGGCGGTCCATGTCCTCGGTGTTCTCAGGCAGGATGGCGGAGCACTCTATACAGCAGCTCTTGCCGTCTGCCAGAAGCAGTACGACATTTGCGGTTTCGCCATTTTTCGTTGCAAAGAGCGACTTGATTCCAGCATTGCCCAGATACGCAGCCAGATCCAGTTCGCGGTACAACTCCTGCTTAAGGCTTTTTCTGCCGCTGAAATATGCAAAGCGCAAAGTGGAAACATCCTCCAGCGTGCCGCCCTCGGCCAGCTTCTTCAATTCCACAAAACGGCGTTCCTTGCGCCAGGGCAGCAGCTTAACGTCACTGCCATCAGCCAGGCGCAGCATAGCCTCCGCACCGAAGAAACGGGCGGGGCTCTTTACCAACTCGCCGTCCGCCTTGACGGCATACTTCGTCCTGAGGCACTGCAATGCCTCGTTCATCTTCTTCAATTTCATTTTTGTATCTCCTTGTCTATCAAATGTGGTCTGTGGTCTGTGGACTGTGGACTGTGGACTGTTTTATGCATTGCTGCCAAGAATGCCGTTCACGCCAAGGCAACCTGAGTGGGCGCCGCCTCGGCGCCCACATCACCTGCGCCACGCCAGAAACAGGCCCGAACAGCCCACAGTCCACTTATCTCACAAGCACTTCACCTGTAGCTTGTATTTTTTAAGGTATGCGGCGTTCTTTTCATCGCCTCCAGGGGCGTTGGCGCTGTTCCACACAGGCGGCACTATGCCCCGCTCCACGCAGATGCGCACGGTCTCGATCTCCAGCAGATGCGCGATTGTGAAGTCCACCACATTTGAGACGGGGCCGATGGGCGTGTCCAGTCCAGGCACGTTCACGATTGCATCGCCAACAGGATTGTAGTCGTCTATGCACACCTCGGCGAAATCAAACAGATTCTTGCCAGAAGGATGCCTAATGAAGTGGTCCTTGGGCATTTCGTTCTGCCAATATGAACTGGCGACTGCAATGATGCGCCCGCCTCGTTTCTTCACTTCCATCGCCGCGTCTATTGTGGCTGGATTGATGCCGATGTTGTGAAAGAACAGCACAACGTCACCTTCCTTGATGTCGTAGTACTTGATGATGGAGGCGCCGAAGTTGACAGTGCGCTCCAGCTCCAGGTACTTGAGCGCCTGGTTGAAGACAGACAGCGCCGTCTCCATCAGCGGGTTGATGTTGGCAAGCCCTCCAGCACGGAAGAACATCTCCCCCATTGCCAGGGTGGTGTGGCCACCGCCGGCGTACACGTTTATGAGGCGGTCCGCCTGTATTGCGTCAGCCATCATTACAGCCGCCTTGTGGATATTGTCCCCCTGTTCCTCCGCCACCTTGCGCACATTCGCGAAGGCCTTTTCGATGTAGCCAAAGTCATTCAGCATGTTTCACCTCACCAGTACACGTTTGTAGTTTTCGCCGATACGGTCCCACAACTTCAATGCGTCAGGCGCCGCCAGCACCGTGCCGTATCCGCCCCTGTAAGTCCAGGATGAAAGACGGTCCACGCCCAGCGACACATACAGGTCCACCATCTTGTCGATCAGCCCGAAATCCGCAGGCTGTTTGTAGTAGCCCATCAGCCAGCGCTCCGACTTCTTGCCGTATTTTTTCGCGATGTCCACGGTGCGCTGCGCAATGTCCTTGAAGAATGCCTCGGGCATTGCCCAGTTCACTATGGTGGTGGAGAACACGTCGAAATACGGGCAGGAAGCGACCATGTCCCAGTTGTCGTAGCCGCGGTATTCCGTCACGTAGTATGTGTTCTGCGTGGCATGGACACAGCATGTGATTTCCTGGGAGG
>JAFYGL010000604.1 GCA_017543165.1 Victivallales bacterium
GTCCACTGTCCACTAAAATATCATGACAAACTACGACATAGCTGGCTTTGCGGCCATTGATTTGCAAAGCGCACTGGCAGATGAGCTGCCAATTGCACAGGAGAGAATAGAGGCACTGGCATTGTTTGTTGCCTCCGCCAATGCACCCAAACACGGCACAGTCTGGATTGTGCTGGATTTCATGGATTTGGACTTGGCAGTCGTCAATGCAATCAAAAAGGCTGTGGACAGGGACACTGGCCTCAACATGGACAGGGTGCATGTCCTTACCACACACAACCACGGCGCAGGCCAGCCAGTGAAGGCGCAGGAGATTGCAGACCTTGCGGCGCAGGCGGCAAAGGAAACCATGTCCAAGGCACGCCCTGCGGAGATACGCGGCATCCAGTTCGCAATGCCAGAAGGCATGAACTACCGCCGCAGAATCCAAGTGCCAGAATTCAACGGGATGTGGACCACTTTCGCTGGACCTGACATGAAGGAGCGCCGTTCCGCCTCTGGCTTCATCGAACAGGCGATTCGCAATATCAATGACGGCAAGCTCAGTTACTTTGGCTTCTGCCCGTCACAGCGCCCCGCCCCCTCATACGAGCCAGGCGATTCTGATTTCTTCTTCATGGAATTCCGCGATGCGGAGACAAAGGCACCGCTGGGAACGCTGTCCCGCTTTGCCATGCACGCCATCATGCGCTCCAATTCCGCCAAATACTACAGCGGCGACTATCCCTGGCATGTCAGGAACGAGGCGAAGTCCCGCTTTGGCGGCACGGCGATATTCATGAACGGCCCCTGCGGCGACATCGCGCCATGCTTCCCCTGGCCCGACAAGGAAAACGGCCTGGCGCGCCAATATGCGGAGGCAATGCTGAATGCCGCAATGAAGAAGATAGACGCCCTGCCCTACGAGCCACTGCAAGTTCGCCACTGGCGCAAACTGGTGCCTCTGCCAGTGCGCACGGAAGTGCTGGAAAACCAGGTTTCCGTCCCAGATGAAATGCCGCAGCGAGACTTGCTTCCGCAGCGCAAGCAGTTTCTGGAAAAAAAGTGGCTGGCGGAAACACTGCCATTCCTGCAGGAAAAATACCGAAATGGCGAAATCATGCCAGGCGAAAGCAGCGTGATTGAACTGGGAGTGCTGCAATTGGGAAGCTGGATTATTCTCTGCTATCCAGGCGAGACATTCAGCAGCACCGCAAAGCTGGTCGCGGAACATTTTCCAGGCAGAAAACTGGTCAGCGTGACGGAGCATGGCAGGACACTTATGTACATGCCGCCTGAAGACGAATACGGCAGGGGCGGCTATGAGCCCAACTGCGCTGTGACCTCGCCTCATGCGGAAAAACTCCTGCGACAGGCGGCAGTGCAACTCGTCCAGGAAAATGACCGCATTGCCGCACTGCCCAACATTGTCACCAAGGATATGCTGCGGGACGACTTGCGCCGGATGGGCGTGCTCCCCGAAGACACACTGCTCATTCATTCTTCATACAAGAGCATTGGCAGTGTGGAAGGCGGGCCAGACGCAGTGCTGGACATGCTGATGGATTACTTTGGCGAAAAGGGCTTGCTGGTGTTCCCCACCTTGTCCTATAGCGAGGTCAA
>JAFYGL010000605.1 GCA_017543165.1 Victivallales bacterium
AGGCAATACCTGAAAAACGGCGCCTTTGACGATGTGGACGACAAGGGCAAGCCCAAAGCCTGGTCCCTGGACAAAGGCGCCTCCATGGTCAAGGCTGGCAACGGCCATGCCTTGAAACTGGTCAAAGGCGCCGCATATCAACTGCTTGCCAGCGGTGAACTGGGCCAGAAGCCATTCCAGCGCAAAATCTCATACTCGTTCAAGGCATCAGGCAAAGGCAAACTCTTCTTATACATGATACGGTACAATGACACGCCAGACCCAAAGGCAAAGCACGGCTACCGCCGCACCATACACCATCCCGCTGGACAAGGTGGCACATTTGCACTGACGCAAAGCCAGCAACTCTTTTCAGGCGAATGCACCATCGAACCCAACGAATGGATTGGCTTCCGCTTCGCCAGCCAAGGCGAGGCCATCATAGATGACGTCTCCCTCCACCTGGAAACTCCTTAGCGCCGAGGCGCTTTTTCAACGCAGAAGCGCCTCGGCGTTGAATGTGGATTACCACTTGAACACGTATGGCTTCTGGGAGATGGTCCAGAGCGGGTCCTCGAACTTCTTGTTGGCACGGCCCAGCCAGACCTCTGGTATGTCGGATTCCACATGCAGCAGCGCGTTCAGGGCGTACATGGTGCAGCGCAGGCCGCAGAACTTGTCCGAATGTCCCTTGCGTCCCAGTGCCTCATGGGGGAATGCGCCGTCCAGGCGCTTGTCGTCTGGCGCGTCGAACTGCATGTCCAGCAGTTTCTCCAGAGTGAAGTCCCTGGCGGCCAGCATTTCCTTGTCCTGGTAGTATTCGCCTAGGTCGTGGTAGTATATCAATGCCTGCGGCACTGCGGAAGGGATGGTGCCCTTTGCGAAGTTGCCGTCCTTGTCCTGGTGCGCCATGAGGAATTTAGCCCACTTGTAGGCGCGTTCCCGATAACTTTCCTCGCCGAACAGCTCCGCCGCCCGCATGAGGGAGATGTTGCCGAAGTCGTCGTTGTAGTAGTGCATCTCGAATTCAATGGACTTGTCCTTGCCGGCAATCTGGTATTCCCGTTGCTGGTTGGTGAAAATCTCCTTGCCAAGCACCACGCTGTCATCCTCGTGGAAGAATTCATCCCTGTACTGTTGTGCAATGGGGCGCATTCCACGCTCGATGTAGCGCAATTCACGGGTCGCCATGAACAGGTCGTGGAAGAATGCCGCCACGCCTGACTGGAACGAGCCCTTCGCGTAGAAGTGGTCCTGCCCGTCCATCAATACCGCCCAGCGCGGCCATCCCTCGAACATGCCGTATTCCAGCATCCAGTCGCCGAATATGCGGGCGCGGTACAGGTATTCCTTGTCCCCTGTCGCCTCGGCAAGGTAAATCAGCGCCCATGCCGCGCTGGTGGCGTCCCTGGGGCAGAATTCCATGGACTGCGGCGTGACTTCCCTGAACGCTCCGAAAAACTGCTTCTCGCGGGCATCCAGCACTTGTAGGCTCATGATGTAGTGGCCAGCCTTTTCCGCCGCCTCAAGATATTCCTTCTTGCCGGTGCGCTTCCACAATGCCAGCAGACCGCACAGCGAGCAGCCCGTGTCCCAGCTGGTGGAATAAGGCAGTTCCTCTGGATCCGCCTGCGCCGCGTCATGCTGCGTCAAAAATCGCCCTCTGTTGGCGTTCAACCTGCTCTGGGGCTGATTAAGCAAAAACCATTTTGCGGTCTTTTCAGCCGCCGCTAAAATCTTCTCCGACGATACCATCTTCAATCTCCTATTATTTTTTCTGTATTCAGAACACCTGTTAGGCATGATATATTCCGTAGAGTGCGGAATAAAATTACTTCAGTATCAACTCCACTACGGGAACCGCCACATTCGGCTTGACGACGGGCAGTGTCAGCCATACGCCGTTCTTCCTTGTGCTTTCAAGCATGTTGTTGGCATTGAGTTCATCGGAACTGGCGTTGCGCCACTTGATTTCACTGCCGTCGTTCAGCAGCTGGGCATAGCGCAGCCTGCCATCAAGGCCTGGCAGGAACATGTCCTTGAATGGCCAGTTCATTATGTGAAGGTACAGCCTCTTCGTCTCCGCATTGTAGGTGTAGCGGCAATCCCTGGGCTCGGGATATTCCGCTGGCGCCATGCCGCAGCCGTAGATCGCCCTGCCATGGTATTTCATCCATTCGGCAAAGGCGTCCAGGCAGTTTACCGCCCTGTAGTCCAGATAGCCGCGGCTGGTGGGACCCACGTTCATCAGCAGGTTTCCGTTGCGGGACACATGGTTTATCAACATGTCGATGCACTGTCTGGGCGTCTTCCAGGTCTGCTCGTCCCTGGAATATCCCCATGAGCCGGAGAAGGTCTGGCATCCCTCCCAGGTCACGTGCTTACCATTCTCGTCCACCTTGTCGAACAGGGGCGTGTACTGCTCGGGCGTCTCAATGTCGCCCGAGCCAGGCAGGTTCAGCCTGTTGTTCACCAATATGTTCGGCTGCAGTTTGCGCACCAGCTTGATCAGCTTCTCGGATTCCCAGTCGTCGCAGTTCTTCCCTGGTCCGGAAGGCAGCATCCTCGGATACGAGAAGTCGAACCAGATGATGTCAATCTTGCCATACTGCGTCAGCAATTCCGTCACCTGGTCACGCATGTACTTGGCGTATCTCTTCTGGTTCCGCTTCTTGTTCAGCTCCTCCCAGTCGTCCCTGACCTTGAGAGGGTGGAACCTGTCGATCTTGAAGTCTGGATGGTGCCAGTCCAGCAGCGAATAGTAGAAGCCCACATGCAGCCCCTCCGCGCGGAACGCGTCCACGATTTCCCTCAATATGTCCTTGCCGTATGGCGTGTTGGTGATTTTGAAGTCGGTGTATTTCGTGTCCCACATACAGAAGCCCTCATGGTGCTTCGTGGTGATGACAAAGTACTTCATGCCAGCCTCCCGCGCCTTCCTGGCCCATTCCCGCGGATTGAACATGTCAGGCTCGAACAAGTCAAAGTATATCTGGTATGACTCGTTGTCAATGTGGTCGAAGGAGCGTATCCACTCGTGCTTTGCAAGCATGGAATACAAGCCCCAGTGAATGAACATGCCAAAGCGGTCGTGGTTGAACCACTTGCTGTCCCCTTTGCCGTAATTTGCCATTTTACTCTCCTGTGTTAATGATGTGCTTGCCGCAGCTGTTTCGGCTTTGGACGGAAGCAAGGTCTCTGGTATGGTTTGCCTCTCCAGACGGAGAAGGCATAGCTAAGGAACATGCCTCACCAAAACTCACGGCTTTAGCAGAGCCGAACTACGCCATTGCCTACCTTGTTTGCAGAACAATTTTTATATTACTTTTTATTGATTTCCATATAAAGTGTAGTAATGAAGACATCTTTGTTTTGCCCCTTGCAAACCCGCACTTCCTGGCTTATGTTAGTAATGGATGGTGGGTGGGGGATGTTACCCGTTACAATGTACGCGCGCACGAAGTGGCTTACGAAACTGGCGGTATTTCATAATCACTTCGCTATGTTCCCCATGAGGGTAGGTACTCAATGGGACTTACGGGACATCTGCGACATCTGCGACAGGTAGGCAAGTCCCGTAAGTCCCATAGGTCCAATACTCTTCACTTAAGGAAATCTGCGCCACTTGCAGGCCTTGCTACAGCCCGTAGTAGCGACGGCCTTAGCGCAGCGTACCTCGCCGTCGCGCCAATGGCAAGCATATCGCAAAAGGCGCGCAACGATAGCGATGTGCAACAGGCACACCCTTTAC
>JAFYGL010000606.1 GCA_017543165.1 Victivallales bacterium
GTTGAGCCTTTCAAGCAGTTCACCCAGGCGGATTTCCATGATTCCGTAAAGCCTGGGCAGGGCTGGTGGGCGTCAAATATGTTCACATTGAGCGTAAGCGGCGGAAGTGACGTCTGGCTGTCAAACTACGTGTCTAGCTGGTATGATCCGAAACCGCTTACCGATTTGCACGGCAATGTCTTCAACATGGGCGCCGATCAAAAATACGGCTATATCTTCGCAAAGGATTTGACCAGCGCCACATTGGCGAATGGCAGCTATGTTGACAAGATTCACTGGTCAAACGGAAACACCACTGAAATCACCTACACAAATGATAGCGGACCTGAAACCAACAGTGCCACTGGCTATTTCTTGGACTATTTTGAGGACGATGCCGAAATCTATCTGGTCATGACTACATTGGAATCTGACAGTGGCGAGGCGGTTGATACATATCAATTCGTTAAGGATGCAAACAACGACACCTCCATGGTGTCCCGCCAGCACAACACTGTTGACCTTGCAGGCAATGTCCGCATCAACTTCGGTATTGATTCTGTTTCAGAGGGTCTTATTGGCCGCGAATTCGTGGCAGTCTATGATGACACCGCCTATCTGCATCGTACTGTCACCCCAGCTGGTGGACCACTGCCAGGTCTTCTTTTCGTTGGTCTTCTTTCCATGGGCACAGTCTTCGGCGCATCCCGTATGAAGAAGCGTTCCTAATGCGAAATAATTAATTAACTTCAAGGACAGACTTCCTCCTGTAAAGGTGGAAGTCTGTTCTGTTTTTATGAAATATGAAAAAAACTAAAACTCTTCTCATCCTACTTCTGGTTTCAGGTGTGGTTATAGTGCTGTGCCTCAGCGCGGTGATGGGAGCCTTGGCGTACAGGCGCCAAAAGCAGACTTTCCTTTTCAAGCAAGGAGAGGAAGCCTACAAGAAGGGCGACCTGGAAGAGGCAAGGCAGAAACTCAATGCCTACCTCCGCAAAGACCCCAGCCACGAGCAGTCATGGCTCTATCTGGCGGATATCTTTGAGCGCCAGTTGCTATGGAACGATGCAGCCATGGTATGGAAACGCCTGGAAAGCCTGAATGTATTGAACAACGACTACGTAAAACGCCACATAAATGCAAACTACCGCGCCCACAACTTTGGCGCATTGGACAAGATATTCTCAAGCCTTCCCATGGAGAAGCAAAGGGAATTTTTCGAGATTTTTGCCTTGACGCAATTCTTCCAGCACACAAACACAGAGGTGACTGACAGGCTTGTGGCCATGCTTCCACAGGACGGCACGGCCGCGCAAATGATCCGCGTATTCAAGAACCAAGGACCGCTCCCTGAACTGGAAAAACTGGAGAACTGCAGCGACCCTGTTATACAAGTCGAGGCGCTCATGCAGGATGCATTCATGGCCGAATATCGGACAAAGGACCTGAAGAGGGCAGAAGAGTGCCTTCGCAAGGCGGCGGACCTGAACCCTGACCTCTGCCGCGCCTCGCTGGGGGATTTCCTTTTCCGCAATGGAAGATACAAGGACGCCAATGAGACATACAAGACTGTGCGTCCCCAGATGATGTCAGTAGCCTGCATCATCAACTATGCTGAAGTGCTCTTTTTATCCAAAGACACCAAGACATTGGCAGAGCTTGAAAACGAGGTTCACCACAAAAGGCGTTCCGCCATTCTGCTCCGCGCATATATCCAGAGTCTGCAGGCATATCTGGCCAAGGACAACCAGGCCATGGTAAAGAACTACAGGGTGGCGCAGATGCACCGCACCACGCCAGTCGGCCTGCTTTTAAGCTATGCTGTCGCCGTGGAGGATTCGGATGTGGCGCTGATGGCCTCCGTCGTCTCCCAGTGGAGGCGAACCAAGATTTTCAAGGAAAAGCAGGATGAGATACTCTCCAACACGCGCAAAATGCTGGCCGTGGCACTGGAGGAGGACAAGCTGGAAGACGCCGCCAGGCTGGCGCAGTTGTTCCTCGCCCATAAGCCACCAGAACTGCTCTGCTGGCAGATTGTGGTAATGGACCAGATGAGGCGCGGAACCATCACCGAGAGACTTCTCCA
>JAFYGL010000061.1 GCA_017543165.1 Victivallales bacterium
CACGCTCTATTGTGCCAGATTGACTATGTGAATAGTGGACAGTGGACAGTTTCGGGGCCGTGGCGAAAAGCCGCAAGTAGAGCAGGGGGATGCTAAAGCGGGCGATGGTATCGCCCGCCACAGAACATTTCACAGTCCACAGTCCACTGTCCACTGTCCACTGCTTAGTTTGTCAGGCTAGTGAATGTGCGGACCAGTTCTGCCAGGCTGGGGGCGTCGTCGCCTTTCAGGCTAACCTCGCTCTGCATGCATTGCAGGCGTGGGGCGGAGGCTAGGTTTTTCATTATGCGCTTCCAGTTTACTGTGCCTGTGCCAGGAAGTTTGTGCTGGTCGTTGATGCCGTCGTTGTCATGGAGGTGGCAGTTGATTAGATAGGGCTGCACTTTTTCTATGAAGTTCTCCTCCCAGACCACGGGAAGTTGAATGTCGTCCCAGATAGGCGGTACGACGGTCTTGCTTGGAAACTCCTTTCCCCGCTCTGTCAGGTTGCCATGACCTGTATCGTAGCAGATGCCCAGCCATTCCGTGTTGAAGTGGCGGACTGCCTTTAATAGATATGCAGATTGGTTGAGTGGCGTCCACTGGTTTTCCAGTGCCAGGACCACGCCCAGCCGTTGTGCGTCTGGCAGAAGTTCCTCCATAGAGCGGAGGAGCATGTTGTAGTAGTCGTCCAAAGTCAGGTTTGCGCCATAGATGGAATTGAATGTGTTGGCGGTGTGGTATGCGATGCATGTGACGCCGAATCGATTGCAGAGGCGCAGTGCCATCTTGTGGCGGAGGATTATCTGCTCGTGCTCCGTCTCCACTGGCACGCCTGGATCCTTCCACGTGCCCCATGGCGCATGTGCGTCCATGAATGAGAGGCCATATTCCTTCATGTCCTTCTCGTATTTGGGGACTGCGTCTGGCGTGACGATGAAATGCTCCAGCAATGCGTTGTTCAGGTTCAGGTGGCGTATGCCGTTATCGGCGAGAGTGCGGAGTGTTTCCCTGCGTTCATCGTCGTCGGGCTTGACCAGTGGGATGTTGTATGTTACGGGTTTCATTGGCGGGGGTTAACGTTTGCGTTGCTCTTCCAGAAATGCCTCGATGTCATTCAAGTTGACATCGCCTACGGACGAAATGAAGCACACCCGCGTCCACAGCGTGGGTATGCGTGAGCGCAGTTCCTGGTATGTTTCTCGCAGGACATGTGAACTATGCGCCTTTATCTTGCCAATCACGGCGCAGACGCTTAGTTCGGGCGATATGTCCAGCATCATATGCACATGGTCTGGCGCAATGCTTGTGCTGGACAGGCGATAGCCGAATTCCTCCTGTTTTTCGTTGAGCAGTGTTTGGAGATGTTCTGCAATTGCGCCATTGAGCACCTTCCTGCGCCATTTGGTACAGAAGAGCACATGATACTGGCAGGAGTGGATTATGTTGCCGCTGACCTGGTAGTTCTTCTGTGGATTGTTCAGTTCCATTGGATACCCTCGATGGAAGTTGGCTTATTGAATGTGTGCTTAATATATACATGCACGATTCTTTTTCCAATGCTCTGTTCCCCATGAGGGTAGGTTCCAGGGACTAAAGGGACTAAAGGGACTAAAGGGACGAAAGGGACAAATTGAGTGAACGTCTCTTCGTCTCTTTGTCTCTTCGTCTCTTCGTCCCTTTAGTCCCTGGAACCTACCCTCATGGGGAACATAGCATTTTCCAAAAGTTTTTTGTAAGAGGAAAATGCCCAATTACCAAGATATTTCCCAATTGTATCATGTATGAATTTGCGTACAATGTTAAGTACATTACATTTTCTTCAATTGCATGAATAAGTGTAATCAAAGTGGCCACAGTCATGGAGGTACATTTATGGAAGAGAATACAGTCATTAGAATCACATTGGATGCCAGCAGGACGCAGGGGATTATACGCAATATCCTGGGCATGAACAATTCGCCGCGCATTGTTTCGCCAGGGGCAATGGCCACCGAGACGGAGTATTTCAAGGCCTTGTCGCCTGCCAGGGTGCGCTACCATGACGCCGTGATTGAGAATCCTGGATATGCTGTGATAGATGTGACGCGGATATTCCCATTGTTCAGGGCTGACGAGAAGGATCCAGAGAATTATGACTTCAAGCCCACGGACCTTTACTTGAAGCAGGTGGTGGACTGTGGCACACCGATAGAATTCCGTCTGGGTGAGACCATAGAGCACTCACCAGGCAAGTTCCGTGTGAATCCGCCGCCTGACCTGGACAAGTGGGCGGAAATATGCGTGAATATCATACGCCACTACAACGAAGGCTGGGCGGACGGTTTCCACTGGAACATACAGTATTGGTCGATTTGGGAGGAGCCAGGAAACGTGCCTTTGCTTTTCAATGGCGAATATGCCGTGTATCTTAAGTTGTTTGTGACCACGTTCAAGAAGATCAAGGCATGTTTTCCGAATCTGAAAGTGGGTGGCACCAATGATGCATTGCCGTTCAGTTTTCCCAAAAAGCGCATAGAACGTTCCTTGGAGTATTTCCATAGCGAGGGTGTTAGGCCAGATTTCCTGTGCTACACGGGCTATGCCAGAAAGCCTGACGAGTATATTGACTATGTGGAGAAATTGCAGGCCATTATGGAGCAATATGGCTATGGCGACGAGACGGAGTTGAATATGTCGGAATGCCACTATGCGCCCAGTGAATGGAATGCCCAGGGCTACTACGCCCCCGAAATGCGCAACCACACCAGCGCCGCCTTTGCTGCGACGACGCTTATCCGCTTCCTGGACACACGCCTGAACTGCGCATACCACTACGCATGGCAGACTTCGTGCTGGCGCCTGTTTGACGAATATCTGAAGCCGTATCCACTCTACTACGGGCTGAAGTATTTTACTGAAATGAGCAAATGTACCCAGCGTCTGTCATTGGATGTGGAGGGTGATGTGCCTCATGACACGCGCCTTCTTGCGGGAGTGATGGAAAATGGCAATGCCAGGCTGCTGGTTTCATGTTTCAAGGCGCCAAGGCTCACCTTTATTGTCAATGCGCCAGGTTATTCCAGCTGCCAGATAAAGTCCATAACTTCAGGCAATGAGGACTACGATGTGCGCCATTCCCTGGCGCGGAGCGAGGAGGGTTTTGTCTTCAACTTTGATACCGAAGATTCCGCGGTATTCCAGCTTGAGTTTTCAAAATGACAGATAGGGCAGTGCTTCAAGTTTGAGAACAAGGCAGGCATGATGAAGAGGCCAACAATAATCATAATTGGAATAGCGCTTGTTGTCTATTTATTGGCATTTGCCTGCTTCAGAAATTCGATAGTCTCATACGAGAATACGGGGGCCAGTTTCTTTTATCTTGCCACGGGCGAGCATCTGTATCTTCTAGCCTCCATAGAAAAGATGGAGACACGCGACCATGTGGGGGGTGCGGAACCGCAGGCTGGCATCTCATATCCAAAGCAACTGCTGTATTTGCTGGATATTTCAGCGGATGGCAAATGCCGTGCTTTCTCGTTTGAACCGCCAAAGATGCTGGAAAGCGTGATTACAATCTTTGGAATCAAACTAGTCAAGTGCAATAGTGGATTGGTATTGTTTGATTGCTATGCCGAATATTGGTTCGATGGTGAGAAAATAGACGAAATTCCGCCAGGGATGGCAAAGTTGTTGTCCGAAGTATTTGAAGAAGCGCGGAAGGATATGAATTGGAGGCCATTGGATGAGTGGAACCAGTTGCATGGCGTTATAGTTCAGGGCGAAGTGCGGCAGATAAACTATACCAAGCATTCGCAATTGGACTGGAAACAGCATCATTTTGAAATTGCGTACGAAGATGCTTGGCCTGATTATTATCGGGTTTACATATCTTCCCCTACGCTTTGGCAGGGCGAACTGCTGATGAAAGTGCCTTTTGACTATCTGCAAAAAG
>JAFYGL010000607.1 GCA_017543165.1 Victivallales bacterium
CAATAGTTAAAACAAGAGGACAGAATCATGAAAAAGCATTTTACTCTGATTGAACTTCTGGTAGTTATTGCAATTATTGCCATTCTTGCCGCCATGTTGTTGCCTGCGTTAAGCAAGGCAAGGAACAAGGCGCGTTCCATCTCCTGCGCCAACAACATGAAGCAGTTCACCACAATCGATGCCATCTATTCCGAGGAATACGATGGCTGGATAATGCCAGCCGCCTGGAAGGACGGAGGCGGTTCTGATCCTAGTTGGATTCCTTTGATGAGAGACTATCTTGCACCAGGGGCCAGTTTTACTTCCAACGTGGCTGGCATGAAGGCCATACTTCAGTTGGTGTGTCCTGGTGAAACCATCAAATGGGGCAGCTACAATGACCACATGTTCTCATATACTCACTATGTACGCAACGCTGTCTGTGGCTCATGGTCCATGCGCAATTCAGAATATGCATCCTATCGCCAGAACTACCGCATGAAAAGACAGGATGAAATGGACCAGCCTCGATTGCAATATTCTTCTGCGACAGCGCGATGCTTAGCAATCATTCCTTTGCCTGGTGGGCGGCGCACCAGCGCGGCTGCGGAAAGCACAATGGCGGCTATCTTACCAACCCCGAGTCAAAAGGCCAGTTAGTATATCTCAACGGGGACGCAAACATGACCTTTGGCGACGGGCATGTGGAAGCCAGGCATGACCCATACGTCAGCATGGCAACTGACGATTATAAGACAAAGGGCTTTGACATTAGCCGCAGCAAAGGCATCTTATAACAAAGCATGATTTTGATTGGCTGTCCAGACGGACAGGCGTTTTAGAAATTAGGGAGATTAAAAAGAAATGAGCACACTTGCCATTGATGGTGGAAAGAGAGTTTTTCCAGAGGGTTTTGCATTTGAAGGATGGCCGCCAGTCTATCCGGAGACTGCCGATAAGATGAAGGAGTTGTACCTTTCACATGCATGGAGCTACAACGGCAAATACGAAAAGCAGTTCAGCAAGGATTTTGCGAACTACCATGACGCGGAATATGGCGTCTTCATGGTGAATGGAACAGTCACCATTGAATGCGCGCTGGCGGCACTGGGCGTAGGCCCTGGTGACGAGGTCATCGTTCCCAGCTGGACTTGGCTGGCCACTGGCACGGCTGTGGTATTCCTGGGCGCCACACCTGTCTTTGTGGACGGCGAGGCGGACACGTTCTGCATGGACCCCGCCGCATTCGAGGCGGCAATCACCCCGCGCACAAAGGCTGTGGTTCCAGTGCACCTGTTCGGCTCCATGGCGGACATGGACCGCATCGTGGCAATCGCCCGCAAGCACGGCATCAAGATTGTGGAAGACTGCGCGCATGCACACGGCGGCAAGTGGAATGGCAAGGGCGTTGGCAGCCTGGGCGACATCGGCAGCTTCAGTTTCCAGCAGTCCAAGATCATGACTTCAGGCGAAGGCGGCATTTGCATCACCAATGACGAGAAATACCGTGAACTCTGCTATCGCCGCAAGCACATCGGCAATCCAGGCTTCCCATACCGCGTCACTCCTACGCCCTCCCCCATTGACTATCTCTGCCACAACTACCGCGGCACTGAATTCCAGGCGCTGATTCTGCAAGACCAGCTGGCGCACCTGAAGGAAGACACCAAGTTGCGCATGGACAACGTTGCATACCTCCGTGCAGGGCTGGAGCAGATTCCTGGCATCGGCACGCAGAAGCCAGGCCGCTGCGCCACCGAGCAGAGCTACTATGTGTTCGGCATCACGGTTGAACCAGAGGTCCTCAAGGAAGGCAAGACAAAGGCTGACGTCATCAAGGCCCTCAACGCCGAAGGCGCAATCGAGGTATTCGCTGGATGGGGCGCCACCACATACAAGCAGACATTGTGGAACATCTCCGAAAAGCACTACCGCGTGGAGAGTTTCGAGGTGGTGGAGAACATCATCAAGAACAAGATCATCCTGCTGGACATCCGCTGGCTGATGGACCGCAAGAACATCGACATGCTGCTTGAGGCCTTCCGCAAGGTCATGAAGGAATACAGCAAATAAGTTATAAGTGGACAGTGGACAGTGGACAGTGAAATAGTTGATTACATAAATCTGTCCACTGTCCACTGATCACTGTCCACTGATCACTGTTTATTCATCCGCCCAGTCATTGCCATGAGTATGCCCAGCAAGGCCAGCATGACCAGGGCGCCTGCCAGGAGTGCGTAGTCCTCCAGTTTGAGCAGCACGAAAATCACTCCATACGAGGCCAGCATTGCGATGCACATGCCCACTACTGCGCCCAGTTTCCTGAATATCATGGAGCAATAGAATGCGCAGAGGCCAGATATTGCGGCCACAGACAGCCAATACGCCACGTTGAAGGCGATATGCTCGCTTAGCGCAAGAGTCAGCGCATAGAACAAGACCAGCGACAATGCCGCCAGGCAGTACTGCATGGGGTGCATCCACACGTTTGTAATGCGTTCTGCAATCAGGAATGCGATAAGCACGATTAGGAAAATAAGGATGCTGTATGTTGCGGCACGTGTAACCTGCGAATAAATGTTAGCCTGTTTTATGAGGGACACGCCTGCTGTCGGCAGGCAGGTTTCATCTTTGCCGCGTGCGATCCAGGCCTGGGATATATTGCGGTTGAACTCATTGATTTTCCAACTGGCCTTGAAGCCATTGTTGTCGATAGTCCTGTCCGCAGGCAGGAAATCGCCGTCGAAACTAGGCGTGTTCCATGGCGACGACAATTCAATCAAAGTGTCTCTTCCAATGGGGACGATTTGCAGTGTGCGGCATCCATTCAGCGAGAATGAGGCCTTGAAGTTCAGGCCTCCCTCGGGCATTTTGCCGTTGGCAGGCAGTTTCACGGGGATGTTGATGCCGCTGCTCATTGGCGCATTTTGCGTGTTTATGCCTGGATATGCCCTGTTTTCCGAGCAGTTTGCCTCGATTTTTATGTTGGAAAGCCCTATCATGTCCGTTATGCCGATGCAGATCCTGGCATTGGCATAATCCGCCACCCAGTCGCCTGAAAGCGGGATGTCGTCGGAAAAATCGCATTGCATCTCAATCTGCGAACGGTAGAGGATAACCTCGTAAATGCCGCGGTACCGTGTTTCAGGTTGCATTGCGCCTATGACTTTCAGCGTTTTGGGGACCACATACATCGTGGCGCTCTCGGTGCTTTGCCTTACGGAGCCGTCCTTCTGCTTCGCGCTCCATTCACGCTTCACTGGGATTGCCAGCAATGGACCTGCAATATGCTGTACATTGCCCCATTTCGATGCGATTTCGACCGCCACGCTGTCAGCCAGATTGCTGCGGCTGTTGGTCAGGCTGGACACCATCAGCATTGGTATCTGGCAGAACAGCAGAATCACTCCAATCAGGCAGAACTTCAAAAACAGTGACTTGCGCATCCGCATGTTCAGGTCATGCAGGAAATTACCCGCTTTGAAATCCTCTTTTTCCTCTGACATTTACATTCCTCCTTAGTTGTTTTATTGCAATATGCCGTTAAGACTTCAATGGAAATAACGGCTGAACGCCCATTTTTATTTGCGTAAAATACCAACAGTTCTCTTGAAATCAAAGCAAAGTCATACATTTTATGGCGCAATATGCGGTATGATTTCAAGACATGAATTAACAAGGAGCATTGCAATGAATTATTCAGTAAAGTCGGTTGAGAAAGTGCCAGGCGCGAACTGCGATTGGAATGAGGCAATCTGGGAGAACGCCCAAGTCGTTAAACTTGAGAGCATACGCCCTGAAAGCAGCGAGCACCATCCGAAAGTGCAGGCGAAGGTGGTCCATGACGAGGATTGCATCAGCGGCATTTTCAATGTGGAGGACCGCTATGTCAGGGCGGTGCATACC
>JAFYGL010000608.1 GCA_017543165.1 Victivallales bacterium
GCGCACCTGACAGGCACAACACTATCCGTTGACACCTAGCCTCCTCACAGCCCACAGTCCACAGTCCACAGTCCACTAAACATTAAAAACAAAAACAATGCAGACATTTTCAGAATTACGGTACGGCCTCTTTGTGCACTTTGGTTTGTTCAGCCTTCTTGGCCGAGGCGAATGGGTGATGAACAGGGAGCAGCGTACTCCAGCGGAGATGGACGAGGTTGCCTCCCGCTTCAATCCAGTGAACTTTGATGCAGAGGCGCTGTGTGACCTGGCTGTTTTAGGCGGCATGAAATACATTGTGTTCACCACCATGCACCATGACGGCTTCAGGATGTACGACACTAAACTCAGCCAGCACAACGCAATGAAATGCTGCGGCAGGGACTTTGTCAGGGAAGTAGTGGAGGCAGCCAGGGCACGCGGTTTGAAGATAGGCCTGTACCACAGCCTCAACAACTGGTACGACCAGCCAGATGCAGTCGCCGCCCTGGAAAACAAGGCTGACTACGAGATATTCATAAACCATACATTCCAGCGCCTGAAAGAACTGCTCACGCTTTTCAATCCCATAGACATAATGTGGTATGATGGGTGGTGGCCCTTCAATTCCCTGCAATGGAAAGCCGTGGAAATGAACGATGAACTGCGCAAGATACAGCCACACCTAATATTCAATGGCAGAAATGGCTTGCCTGGCGACTTCGGCACGCCAGAAAACCACATCACCGCCCCCAATCCATGGCGTCCATGGGAGGCATGCATGACATTGAACGACCACTGGGGCTTCCACCGCAGCGACCACAACTGGAAAAGCCCAAATGAAGTTGTGAAAATGCTGATGCTATGCGCAATCGGCCAGGGCAATCTGCTGCTGAATGTGGGGCCAGACGGAACAGGCGCAGTACCAGAGGAAAGCTGCCGCATCATACGCAAAGTCGGCAAATGGATACAAGACGGCGGGGACGAATTGCTGCTGCCTGGCATTGAAAAACTGCCCTTCGCCCCTGGCTTGCGTGAAGCAGGGGACCGCGGTGACTGGGATCCAGCGGGTCCATTCTACGCGCGGGGCAATACGCTGTACCAGTTAATGTTCTTCCAACCAGGAAACAGGCATGTCCTTACTGGACTGGAATGCCAAGTTAAAGAAGTTTCCACCAAAGTCTTTGGTTCATTGCCCTTCAAGCAGGAGAATGGACGCCTTGAAATTGAACTACCAGAAGAATTGGGCAAGGCATTTGCGCCAGTATTGCGCCTGGAATGCAGCCAGCCTCCCTCAATCTACCGTACTGGCGGCCTGCGCGTGCCAAAATGCCCACATCCACGCTATGATCCACTTCCACCTGACATAGACTACAATGCCTAGCATGCCACTTCCCATATTCGAGGCGAAAGAGCGCATTGTGGCGGCGCTTGCCAAACAGGGCACCGCCGTGATTACCGCGCCCACTGGCTCTGGCAAATCAACACAGGTGCCGCGTTTCCTGCTGGACCTGACCAAGGAAAGAATACTTGTATTGCAGCCAAGGCGCATTGCAGCCCGCATGCTGGCGGAAAGAGTCGCCAGCGAAATGGGGGAGAACGTGGGCGGCACAGTGGGTTTCCACACACGCTATGAACGGGCATTCTCAAAGGAGACACGCATCCTTTTCCTGACGGAGGGCATACTCACCCGCATGCTGGCGGATTCCCCTTCCCTTCCTGGCATCGGCGCCGTCATATTTGACGAATACCACGAGCGCAGCCTCAACACGGACCTGGGCCTGGCAATGGCATGGCACAGCAGGAAGACACTGCGCAGTGAACTGCTGATTGTGGTCATGTCCGCCACCATGGAGGCAAAGCCAGTCAGCGACTTTATGGACAATGCACCCATCATCAATTCGCAGGGACGGCTTTTTGACGTGGACATCAGCTATTGCACCCAGGCGGAGAAAATGGAAGGTCCAGCAATCGCGGCCTCAAAGGCATTGCGCAATCTGCTCTCCAGCGGCGCACAGGGCGATGTGCTGATATTCATGCCAGGCGGGCGCGAAATCAGGCAGACCATCCAATGCCTGGAGAAAATGCATTTCAACGAGCCACTGGACATAATGCCACTCTATGGCGACCTGCCGCCAAACGAGCAACGCAGGGTAATGCAGCCATCTTCCTCGCGCAAGGTTATAGTCGCCACCAACATCGCGGAAACATCGCTCACCATTCCAGGCGTGCGCCATGTCATTGACAGCGGCTATGCCCGCATGGCAAAATATGACAGCATACGCGGCGTGGATGTGCTGGACACGGTGCCCATCGCCATAGACGCGGCGGACCAGCGCGCGGGCCGTGCAGGACGCGAGGCGGCTGGCACTTGCCACAGGCTGTGGTCCTGGCTGGAGCAAAGCGCAAAACCATCCAGGACAATTCCAGAGATACACCGCGTTGACCTGGCGGAGGCGGTGCTGGCAATCAATTCCTTTGGCTTCAATGACGCGGCGGCCTTTCCCTGGTTTGAAAAGCCAGCGGACAAGGCGCTGCTCACCGCAGTGCGTCTGCTTGAAAGGCTTGGAGCCACCAGGCCTGATAAAGGCGGCATCACCGAACTGGGCAGAAAACTGCTGTCGATACCAGCGCATCCCAGGTTGGCATTGCTGCTGTGGTTGGGCAGCCAGAACGGGTGCATTGGCCTGGCCGCATTGGCAGTTGGCCTGCTAAGCGCCAGGCCAATCATGCTGAATGGAACCATGCCGCGCCGGAGAAAATCCAGTTACAATTCCGATTTTCTTGTGCTGATAGACACATTGGAAACAGTGCGCAACGCCCGTTTTGCGGCGGACTTCTGCAATGGTCTTGGCGTGAATCCAGCCGCAGCCAGGGAGGTCTGCCGCATTGCGGATGACTGCCTCGCCTCTGCAAAACGTTCACATTGGCAAATCAAAGACGCCTCGCATCCAGAAACCGCCTTCATGCAATGCCTGCTGAGGGTGTTTCCCGACAGGCTGGCGCGTCGCATTCCTGGCAAGCCCCTGTGCGAATTGCAGAATGGACGGCATGGCAAGTTGCTGCAGGAAGACGCCTTGCCAGACGATGCACTGTTCATAGCCACGGAAATGAGGGAAGGTCCAAACGGGCAGCTGGCACTGTCCATGACAAGCCAGGTGCAGGAGGACTGGCTGCTGGACTTCTTCCCCGATGACTGGAAAGATGTGGACGAGGCATTCTGGGATGAAAGCAGGCAGCAGGTGCTTCGCAGGCAGGAACTTTACTGCCTTGACTTGCGCCTGGAGGAAAAGACACGCAACGACCCTGCCCCAGAGAAAGCCTCGCAAATACTCGTGGACTTGCTTTCAAAGGGCAAACTGCAAATGCCATGGGACACCGCTGCCGCTGACCGCTGGATTGCCAGGACACGATGGGTGGCGGAAATCTTCCCAGAAAGGAATTTGCCCGACTATGCGGACAAGACACCTGCATTCGCAGAACTTTGCTACGGCGAAACATCGGCAAAGGCCCTGAAGGGAAAGGACTACTTCTCCGCAATCAAGAACATGCTCAACAGGGAGCAGCAGATCTTTGTCGAGAAAATGGCGCCAGAAATAATCGTACTTCCAAATGGGAGACGGATGAAAGTGGAATATGCGCCAGGCACAACACCAAAGGGACGCTCCCGCATACAGGACTTCTACGACCTGCCTGACAGCCCCAAGGTGGCAGGCGGCAGAGTAAGAATACTGCTGGACATACTGGCCCCAAACAACAGAACCGTCCAGATCACCGACGACCTGGCCAACTTCTGGAAAGAACTCTACCCCAAAATCAAACCCGAGCTGTCCAGGCGATATCCACGCCACCTCTGGAAATAAAAACAGGCGTCCTGCGCCTCTGCGTTTAGAACGCACCCTTGCCGCCTATTACCGCGAATATGGTCCTAAACAAAATCCACGCATCCAGGCTGGCGCATTTATGCCTGGCGTAATAGACGTCCATTGCCACTCTGCGGCGGTATGTGGTAAGGTTTCTGCCAGAGACCTGCCAGAGCCCTGTCATGCCTGGCTTTACGCTGAAGAGTGTTTCCGCCCTGCCGCCATACAACGGGACTTCCTCCTCAATTATCGGGCGCGGTCCCACCAGGGCCATTTCACCGCGGATTACATTCAAC
>JAFYGL010000609.1 GCA_017543165.1 Victivallales bacterium
AAAAAGAGACTAAAGGGACTAAAGGGACCAAAGGGACGGAAGGGACAAAAGGGACTAAAGGGACTAACTTTGGCTTCCGTCCCTTCCGTCCCTTTAGTCCCTTCCGTCCCTTTGGTCCCTTTAGTCCCTTTAGTCCCTTTAGTCCCTTACGTCCCTTCCATCCCTGCAATCACCTGCACACAAAAAAAGCCCGCCTCCACATCGCGGAAGCGGGCTAGGCTATTCGCAGGCCTAAACGGCCTTGGCTATTATTTTGCGCTCTCCAGGCTCTTGGTGCCATGGCCCTTGTGCCAGGTGTTCACCAGGTTTGTGGCAATGAAGATGGAGGAATATGTACCGATAATCACACCGAAGAACATCACCAGCGCAAAGTCCCTGACTGCGCCGCCGCCGAGAACCAGCAGGCATACGACCACGAACATTGTGGTCAAGCTGGTGATGATTGTACGGGACATGCAGTCATTGACTGCCTTGTTGACCAATTCACCGTACTTGACGCCCTTGTTCAGTTCCTGTGTTTCCCTGACACGGTCGAATATGACGATTGTATCGTTCAGGGAGTAGCCGATGATGGTCATGACTGCGGCGATAACCGTCAAGGACAGGCTTCCGCCGAGCAGCAGGAAGAAGCCCAGTGAGATTATCGCGTCATGCGCCACGGCAACAGCCGCCGCGAAGCCGTACTTGCGGTCGAAGCGGAATGCAAGATAGATGATCACGCCCAGGATTGAGAAGAAGGCCGCCCAGAAAGCCGCCACACGGAACTGGGAGCCCACGTTGGCACCGACTGTGTTGGTCTGCTTGATGCTGATCCTGACTTCGGGGAACTTCTTGTCCAGCCTGTCGTTGAACGAGGAATAATCCACATCCTTGTTGCTTGTGGGAAGCACGATTTCCAGCAATGGCTGGCCAGACTGGCCCTTCTTGTAGCCGACGCGCACGTTGTCTGAATATCCTTCCTCCACCAGGAACGCGCGTATCTTGTCCACATTAGGTGTTTCACCGCTGCACTCGTAGGAAAGTTCCGTGCCGCCTGCGAAGTCAATGCCAAGCATGCCCTTGCCGCGCACCAGGAACGTGCCCAGGGCGACAACCAGCAGAACCAGCGAGAGTGTATAGACAATCTTGCGCTTGCCGACGTAGTCGATCTTCATGTTCTTGAAGAAGCCGAAGATGTACATGGGCAGGTTCTTCACCGCATCGGTGAATGTCATCAGGTCAAACAATGCACGCGTCATGAATATGGCTGTAAACATGCTGGCGAAGATACCGAAAGCCAGTGTCACTGCAAAGCCCTTGACCGCGCCTGTACCGAAGTTGTAGAGGAAGAAGCATGTGATGAGTGTGGTCAGGTTGGAGTCGAAGATACTTGAGAATGCCTTGCCGTATCCAACCATGACCGCGCCTGCCAGGCTTGTCTTTGTGGCAAGTTCCTCGCGGATACGCTCGAATATGATGACGTTTGCGTCAACCGCCATACCAATTGTCAGAATCATACCTGCAATGCCAGGCATTGTGATGGTGGCATGCATGATTGCCATGGTGCCGACCACCAGGAAGGTATTCACCACCAGGGCGAGGATGGCAACCAGACCAGCCAGCCTGTAGTACAGAAGCATGAACAGCACCACCAGAGCCAGGCCGATGAGAGCCGCGACGCAGCCGCTGCTGATGGAATCGCTTCCCAATGTCGGGTCCGTGCCGAACTCGCTGCCGATGTTGACTGTGACAGGAACATTGCCAGATGCAATGACGCTTGCAAGGCGCTTTGCCTCCTCAAGGGTGAAGCTTCCTGTGATTTGCGCCTGGCCATTGTCGATGGCGGTCTTCAGAACAGGTGCGCTATAGACCGTGCCATCAAGCACGATTGCCAGGAGGCGGCCTACGTTCTTGGAGGTCACATCGCGGAATGCCGCGCTGCCCCTGCCATTGAACTTGAGTGAAATGCACCAGCGCCCGAATTCGTCGGTCGTCGGGAACGCGCGCTCAATGTCCTCGCCTTTCGCGGCAGTTGGCTGCTCTTCCAGGAAGATTGTGGTGTATGTGACAGAACCGTCATTCTTCTCATGCTCGATTTCCGAGCGGATCAGGCCAGCAGGCGTCCTGAAGGACTGTGGATCCTTTGCATATTCTTCAGCGAGCCTGTTGCTATCCTGCGCCACAAGGTAGAACTCCAGCCTTGCCGCGCGGCGGATCAGGTTGCGGATTTCATTCTTGTCCGCCTCATCGACGGAAGGCATGCGCACTGAAATGGTATTGTCACCAGTCGCCTTGATTTCAGGCTCGGTCACACCAGTTGAGTTCAGGCGGTTGTCCAGGATGTTGAGAATGCGGTCTCTGATTTCAGTTACGCCGCCATAGTTCACAGCCTCTTCGTTCTTGATGAGGTTGATGTTTCCAGCCAGGAACGTACGCACTTCAGCGGCGAGCGCGGCATCCTTCACAGCCGCCCTGGCCACGTCCTCTGCCTCGCCCTTGCCTTCGGCAAAAGCCTTCAGTTTCTTGCCCAGTTCTTCTGGAACGGCGGATATGACTTTCGCATCATTGTTGTAATAGGCTGCAAGGAAGCCCTGCATGGTCTTCTCTGTCACAAGCAGGCCCTTCGCCTCGTCAATGTCAAAGTCCAGCACGAATTCAGTACCGCCCCTCAGGTCCAGGCCCAAGCGCAACTTGCCAGCGGACTTGACACGCAGGTAGTTCAACACGGTCTTGTTGGATGTATGCGGATGGAATGGAACCTTGATGAAGTCATTCAGGCTTATCCTGTAAAGTTCGCTGTTGCCGTTGGCAGCCTTCTCCAGCTTCTTGAAGCCAGAGACATTCTTTTCCACATCATAAGCCAGCGTCAGGTGGCGAACCACGTCATCGTATGCATTTTCCTCGGCCTTGTCCTTGAATTCTGGACGAACGGAAACAGCCGCCTGCAATGCCTTGATTTCATCGGAAAGTTTCTGATAAGCCTCGCCTGACTTGTCAGCCATATTCCTCTGCTCGGCAATCTTCTTCTGCAATGGAAGACGCTTCGCCAGTTCCTTGTATTCCAATGTCTCCAGCCATGCCTTGTATTCAGGTGCGCCCACAATCGCGTCATACTGCTGCTGGTACACCTTCTTGTCAGTGGTGGCATTGGCAGGCAGTGAATCCATCTCCGCCTTGATGGCTGCGGCTTTCTCAAAATCTGACTTCCTGTCTATGAGTGCAAGGCGCCTTTGCAGTTCCTTGTAGTCCCTGACCTTGCGCCATGCAATGTACGCATTGTCAGCCAGCATCTTCTCCAGTTCCTCAGCGGCCTTCTTGTATTCCTCGGATGACTTGTCCGCCTTGGCGATGGTTTCGCGCAACGCGTCTGGATCACCCTTGAACGAGGCGGCCTCCGCCTCCAGTTTCGACACGGTCTTCGCCGCCTTGTCCTCAAACACCTTGATCAAGTTGCGATCCTTCAGCGGCAACATAGCCAGTCCCCAGACCAGCAGTACTGCCGCTATGATGATCCAGCGCACAATTAGAGACTTTTTCATAAATGCCTTTCTCCAAATGAGATTTATATTGTATGTTCCTTCAAATCAAAAGATGTGCGGTCCAGCCTGATTCTCTTACTTTACTTCGACCGCCGTTTCAGCAGGAATTATGTTGGCTATCGCCCCCTGCGCGAACTCCACATGCACACGCTCCGCTATCTCCAGGGTGACCTTGTTGTCTGAAACCCTGACAACCGTGCCATAAAGCCCCCCCTGTGTCATGACCTTGTCTCCCGCTTTCACGCGGCTGAGCATCTCTTCATGCTCCTTCTGCTTCCTCTGCTGGGGACGTATCATAAGAAAATACATAATGGCGAAAATCGGCACCATTATCAGGAGACTGCTCCAAATACTGCCTGTGCCCTGCTGTGCCTGCGTTCCCTGCGCACTCTGCGCGGCCTGCGCAACTATGCCTGTAAAAGCCGTAAATAAGTTTTCCACAATCTACTCCGTTTATGAAATCCGCATTCTTTAAAATTCCATTGGCGATGCTTAAAGCAGCCAAGCACTAGAAAAATGTGGCAAAATGTAATCCACAAAGCCCATTTTTCAAGGTAATTTCACGCATTTCTCTCAATTAGCGCAATTTTTTGGCGATGGAACGACTGCCTTGAGTTTCCATTCGCCAGGGGCGTCCATGTGCGCGCCAAAGTGGCGCGCAATCAAGTTGGACAACTGGCAAGGCACGCCATAGGCACCATGCCAAGGTTTGGCCTTTCATCAAAAGCCCACACCTCCAAGTCGGCCACCCTGCGTCTTCCCCAGAAAACTATCCCTTCAAGTTGCTCAACTTGAGTGCGCGCCACTTTGGCGCGCACATGGACGCCAATGACATGCACTCACTTCGCCAGCAAGGCAAGCGCCTGGTCAAAGTAGCGCTTGATATGCTCCGTCTTGTGTGCGTCTGCCGAAATGACAAAATGCACGCCCATTGCCAGTGCCTTGTCAATGATGTCTGGAGCTGGATAGCAGATGCCGCACTTCTTGTCCCAGCCAGCGGTGTTGATTTCCACCGCCTGGCCTGTTTTGCAGGCCAGTTCCAATATCCTGTCAACGTGGGCGCTGGTGTCCTTTGTGCTGGCATAGCAGAAAATCTTGCACAAATCCAGGTGGGCGATTATGTCGAACGCGGGATATGCCGCCACCTTCTCCATCTTCTGCCAATAGCCCTCGATAACCTCGTCTATCTGCGCCTGGTTCAGCGGCTTCCAGTAGTCCTCGCAGCCATCCACGGGGAACTTGCCCACGAAATGCGAGGCGCCAATTGCATAGTCCAGCTCAAAAGACCGCAATTCCCTGGCCACATCCTCTATGTTCTCATCAAAGTAATCCACCTCCAGGCCGACTTTCACGCTGAAATTGTCATCAGTGTATTTCGCCTTCAGTGCCTTTACCGTGTCCAGGTATTCGTATATGCGCTCCCGCTTTATGCTCCAGGCAACTGGACGCTCAAAGTAGTCTGGCGCCACGACCCAGTGGTCGCTGAAGCCATATTCACGTATGCCTGCCGCACGCGCCGCAAGCAGCATCTCCTCTGGCGTGTTCTTTCCATCGCTGAAGTTGCTGTGGTTGTGGTAGGAATAACCTGCCACAACATTTGGGAATTTGCCATTCAACATTGTCAATGCCTCGTTATTACAAGAAAATCACGGTGCACGGCTTCCGTCGCCGCTGGTTCGCGCCCCAGAAGCAAAGGAATCTCATCCGTTCCAGCGCCGCATATCTTTGAAAGTTCCACTGTTCCGAAGTTCACAATGCCACGCCCAATCTCCTTGCGCTTGGCATCCACTATGCACACCACGGAGCCAGGCGCAAATACGCCGCGCATCCCCAGGACGCCACTGGGAAGCAGGCTCTTGCCCTTGTCCTTTATCGCTGAAACGGCGCCGCTATCGACAATCAACTCACCTTCAGGTTCAGCAAAGAAGGCAATGAAACGCTGGCGGGCATGCATGCGCTGCTTGTTGCGGGCGGAAAACACAGTGCCCACATCCTCGCCTGCAAAAATGCGGCGCAGCACGGCAAAGTCAGTGCCTTCCGCTATCCACAAGGGCTCGCCGCAGGCAGTGGTGGTGGCGGCGGCGTGCAATTTCGTCGCCATGCCGCCCACGGAAAAACTATTGCCGTCCGTTCCGCCAGCCATGTCCAGCAATGCCTGGTCAATTTCATGCACCACGCTGATTCTGGCGCCCAGTTCGCCAGTCTCCATGTTCTTCTCCCGCATGCCATCCACCGTGGTCAGCAACACGGTCAAATCGGCACGGCACATGCTGGCCACCAATGCCGCCAATGTGTCATTGTCCCCCACCTTGATTTCATCTGTGCAGACCGAATCGTTTTCATTTATCACAGGCAGGAAGCCCATGGCCAGCATCTCGTCCAGGCAGCGCGCCACCTTGTGGTGCCTGTCCTTGCTCCGCAAATCTGCCGCCGTGAGAAGAAGCTGCGCACAATGCACACCATGCCTAGAACTTGCCTCCTCGTAAAGCGACATCAGACTGCACTGCCCCAGGGCCGCGTATGCCTGCAAGGCCTCCATTCTCTTGGGACGGCGAACCTTGTTCAGCACGCGCAAAGCCGCGCCAATGGCGCCAGACGTCACCAGCACCACCTCAAGCCCCTGCTCCCGCAGCCAGATCAGTTCGTTCACCAAGGCCTCAATGCGCTGGGCTGGCTCGCTTCCCTTGACATCCATCAGAAGACGTGTGCCTACCTTCACGACCATGCGCTTCACGCCAGGCATCATACGCCCGCGGACGCCACCATCCTGTAATTCGTAATTCATCATTTTTCTCTAGTTGTCAGTGG
>JAFYGL010000610.1 GCA_017543165.1 Victivallales bacterium
CATAACGTGTTTCAGCCTGAATTATTGCCTTGATGCGGCATGATTTTCTGCGCGGCATGAATTTCTGCGCGGCCATTGGCCGCGCATCAGGATGTGGGAATGCCTTATGCACCTGCCAGGGTTCTGCCCCCAAAGACAGGCATCAAGGATAAACTCTTCCTCATTCTTGTTGAAAAATAGTAAATAAATGCTAATTTATATTCGTTTTTTTTCAGATCAACAAAATAATAAACTTCATGGATTTTCGGGCAAAATGAGAAAAGACTTTACTTTGATTGAGTTGCTGGTTGTCATAGCAATAATCGCCATCCTTGCAGCCATGCTGCTGCCTGCATTGAGCAAGGCGCGGGAAAAGGCCAGGACGGCAAGTTGCTGTTCAAATCTCAGGCAAATAGGAATGGCGCATAGATTTTACCTGGATGACAACGCGGGTTATTACGCATGTGCCACCTCTGGTCGCGCCGGCCATATTCCGTGGTTCAACAACAATGCAATCCCCTCATACCTTGGCACACAGGTTTCCAAGGACACAAATGTGCAAAGCATCCTGCTGTGCCCCTCCAACAATGCCCGCTATGACAACTTCAGCTCCAACACCATACGCTACAATTTCAACTATGCCCAAAGCGTATATTTTGGTGACACAGGCTATTCATCCAAAAGCATCATGAACGAAGTTCAACTTCAAGCATCGCCATCGACAAAGGTGATAACGGCGGACGCCTGTATTTCCAACAGCACGAAAACACCGCCTTCAATCGGATACAGGATCGCTCTTTCAAGCAATGCCTTCACTGCAAACATGGGCGTTGGCAGGCACCATAACAACGCAGCCGACCTTATGTTTGCCGACGGGCATGTGGAATCACGCCTGAACATCCATCCACAAGAGTTGTTTGACCCTGCCTATTGATAATACATGCAAAAGAAAACACTGCTTCTTTTACTGCCGTTTCTCATTGCAATTGCAGCGTATTCAGGCGAAAACATCAACCTTGCATTTGGAAAAAAGGTCATTTACGCAGTCCCGCCTGACAAGCCAAAGGACAATGCCGTGTCAAAATTGACAGACGGCAAGATAAATCCGCCGCCAGCAAGTCCGTCCCAGAAAAATGGAAGCGAATATTTTGACGAGCAAAGGCAAAGTTATTCAGGCAAGGAAACCATGCAGGACGCCTTTACGGTTGGCTGGCACTGGCAGGCCTCCAAGGACACTGAATATGGTCTGGCACTGGCGGTGGACCTGGAAGAACCCAAGACCATTTCCAAAATTGCATTAAGAGCCGCGTCCTTCACAAATTTCATGTACCGTTTTTCCCTGCCAAGGGAAGTGGTTGCGGTTGCAAGCCTTGATGGCGAAAACTTCTACAGGCTTGCCTGTGTCTGCAAGGCGACAAGCGATGCCCCGGAAGATTTGCCAAAGGACGCCAAATTGTTGAAAGTCTATGAAAAAAGCAACCAGTGGTGCACCTTTGAACTTGATGCGCAGGGAATAGAGGCACGTTACATCGGTCTCATCATCAAACCTGAGGGCTTCATGTTCTACTGCGATGAACTGCAGATATTCTCGGCTCAGGACCAAGACAAGGAACGCAACAAACTGGTATATTCGCCTCAGAATCGGGAACGTTTTCTAATAGGCAATGGTCTTGCGAAAAAAGACCAGGTGGTGTTCTGCCCTTATGACGGGGAATTGACAATACCCGAGGATTCCGTTTTTGCGCCAAGCATATTTTATTTTCGTGATTTGCGCGGGGGCAAGGCCAAGCAGGAATACACCTTCACAATTCGGCTTCCGCAGGGAATCGAACTGCATAGAAGCCACTTGCTGATGTCCCAGTTCACTTTGACTTCTACAATCAACGAGGACAAGTCAAAAACCATAATGCTTACGCCTAAAAAGCATTTCTATCCCAGGAATCTGGGAATGCTGTTGAGCAAAAAATACCTTGGTCCCCTCTATTTCAAGCTGGAATCCCCACTTGCGGAAAATGCATGCGCCACATTCCAGGTCAGGGCGGAGGATACTTTTTATACACCCGTCACCGTGCCAGTGCGCACATTGAGATTTCCAAAAGACAAGCCAGGGCGACAGCCCTTTTCCGCAAGCATAACATGGATGCCAGAAGTATATGCCCTGGATTGGCCTGGCTTCATTGAGAATTACAGCCTCTGCGGTTTTAACGGCGTTTCAATCTTCCCATACCAGTGGCATTACCTCCAAAAGGCGGACGCGCAGACCTTCAATGGCGATTTCATGAAGAAATACGCAGAAACAATCAGGCAGAATGGGCTTGATGTAATACAAGTGGAAGCGGCATTGCACGCAATGGTGTGGAAAAAGCCCGAGCCATGCACCTATCCAGGCGCAAAGAATTTCTGCATGTCATACAGGGGAGAACGCCTTCAAAAACATCTAGATGACTTGAAGCAGGCCAGCAAAGCACTCAAGCCTTCCATTGTCATCTGGGACATTGAGTTGGCAGGCTCCTCATTTGGCGGCAATATAAACAACATACTGAAATGCGAACGCTGCGCAAAAGGCATCAAGGAGACAGGCCTTTCCGTGCGCGACTACCTCCACAAATGCGGGGACGAGATTTACAGTCTCTTGCGTGAGGCGCATTGCCAGGGGGCGGGATATGCGCCTCGCTTCGGGCAATACGATGTATTCTCAGGACAGGCGGAACTACTCGGCCATGCATACCACCACGTATGGAGATTTGATGAAAACCACCCAAAATTGCTGGACCTTTCCATGCCAGCATTGTATTCAGCAGGTCTCTTTGACGTGAACCACAGCAGATGCAGGGACCAATACAGGCGGCTTGGTGAAAAATGGGTCAATTCCTGCTGGGTTACTCCAGGCGTATATGGATATTGCTCCCCCAGGAAAATGGAACCGCTTGTCTATGAGCATGTCTTGAATGGCGGCAACATCATGGTATATAGCATTTATGAAATGAGAACGCCAAGGCAGTTGTACTACTTTGCAAAAGGATTCCAGACACTGGGACATTACCGCGAATTGCTCAACACGGGCAAGCCCGATTTATCATTTACGCTGAAGGACAATGCGCGCCTGGCGGCAACTCGTTTTGCATCGGACAAGGAGGCCCTGATTTTCGTGGCAAATTATTCCAGCCCTGAAGTAGAGACCTTTGCACTAAAATTGCCTGAAGGCAGCGAAATAGCGGCCAGCAGCAAACCACAAGACATTTCAGGCAACTTTAAATTGGCGCCTACGGAATATGTTCTATTGCATACAGCAGCCAAACAAAGATAGTTTTCATAACCACCTCAAAAAATCAGGCAAATGGGAATCATGCAAACAGCCAGAACACCAATGGGAAACATAGTTTTTTACTTGATGATGCTTTGGACGGCAATGGCCATGGCGCAGGACACCAAGACCACCATATTTGATGAAAGGCCAGTGGCCTCATTCGCGCCTGAATGGGAATATGTGCGCAGGCTCAATGCAAAAGAATTCTTGACTGAAGAAAATCATCCCGCACTGACAATCATCGGATTTGCAAATGTCTCGTCCACCCCCCAGGGCAAAAGCATACAATGCATGCTGAGACGAAGGGTACCTGCCATAAAAGGCGACTTCAACTTGATATTTGATTTGGAATGGGAATTGCCCTCAGACAGAAGATTCATGGGAATGGCCAATGTCCATCTTATAAATACGCGCAATGAGACCATTGCCTCAGCAGGACTGAGCGATGGCTGGATAAAAGGACCTGCACGCTTCAGCGCCGCCATCGGGAAAACTATCCTGAAGCAAAGAAAAGATGCACCCGACATCAAGCGGAAGACATTCCGCATCGAGCGAATTGCGGGGACAATCTCCATCTTCATTGACGATGAAAAGATACTCTCCGAACAAAATGAGGCAATTGTTTCAGCATTGCGCTTCCAGTTGGGGCAAAACCTGCTTATGGATGAAGAAGGCAATATCCAAAGCAAATTCGGGCGTTTTTCCATTCGCCGCATTGCATTGGAATGCACCAGACAGTAATTCGCGTTTGCGATGCAGTCTCCAATACTTTTATATTTCGCTATGTTCCCCATGAGGGTAGGCATTTGAGGGCCGCGTTAGCGGCGATGGAAGCTAGCCGTGGGTGGAGCGAGCGCCGCAGGCGCGAGCGAAACCCACGGATGCGCCAGGCAAAAGTCCCAGCCGCGTTAGCGGCGGCAGACGGAAACGCCTGGCCATAATGATTCTTTCGCCGCTACGCGGCTCCATAATTCTGG
>JAFYGL010000062.1 GCA_017543165.1 Victivallales bacterium
CAGAATGAAAACCATATCACCGCCATGGACCAATGCCCGAGATACGCAAGATATATGCTGAGGCCTCCCATAGGCAGGCGCAGGATGGAGAGGCTGTTGGGGTGCAGCGGCCAGAAAGAACGTATGAAAGCCCGTGCCCTTTCATGCCGTATTGCATTGAGCAGGATCAAGCGCTCGGCTAGCAACATCAAAAGCACCAGAACCGTAATCGACCAAATGTTGTTAAAAATCATCATTCAATTCCTGTTCCACAAATCAGTGATAATCAGTGGTAATCTGTGGATAAAAAACAAACTATTTCCTGTCCAGATTCGCGCCTGCCTCGATGAGGGCCTTCCTCACCAGCTTCCCATCCAGCTGGGGCAGCGGCGTCCCGTTCTGGATTGACAGGGCGCAGGCGACGCCCGCCGCCTGCCCAAGTGAGCACACTGGCGGCATCACGCGGCAGGAACTGTTCGCCACCTGGTCGCTGGAGACGCACCTTGAGGCGACCGCCATATTGTCCACCCCTTGCGGGATGATGCATCCGTATGGTATTTCGTAGTATGTGTTTGGCTCAAGATGGTAGTGGACCGTGCCGTTTCCGTGGGGATTATGCACATCTATGCTGTAGTTGCAGCAGGCTATGCCATCAGGATAATGCCTGGTGGCCTTGACATCATCGCCAGTTATGCGGGCGATTCCCTTTATGCGGCGGGATTCGCGTATGCCCACATCCCCGAAAGAACGCAGGTTCGCTTCCTTGAAGCCAGGGAATTCCGCCCTGAGCCAAACAAGATATTCCCTCAACTGCCGCCTGCCCTCTATCTCCGCCTCGGAAAGCGAGGCCGTGTCCGTGGCGTCCTTCTCGATTATGCGCGTCGTGTTGAAGTGCACCGAATTTGGGCCAAAGGCATCAAAGCAAAGCAGGCTTTCGCGGGGCGAACTTATCTTGCCTTCCGCCTTCGCCTTCGGGAAAAGGTCCCTTGCCGCCACGTAGAACTCCTCGCAACGGATTGTGCCGTACGGGAGTTCCACATTGTCCAGGTCGAAGCAGGTTGTCATGGGCTGGCAGCTTTCAGGCGTGTCGTCCGCCCCCATTTCAAACGGCACGCCCGCCAGCGCGGCCAAGTCGCCATCGCCCGTGGCGTCGATATACCGCTTCGCCACCACAGCAGCAAAGCCGCCTTTGCCATGAATCACGGCGGCCTCCACGCTGCGCTTGTCCGCTGACATGACCACATCCACCAGGCGGCAATGATACCAGGGCTTGCAGCCTGCCTCCAGCAGCAAATCCTCCGCCGCCAAGGAGACAAACGTGGGCGATATGGTGCGCTTTGAGCAAAGGCCAAAGTCAATTTCCCTTTGTTTCTTCTGCATGGCTGGAGGCAGATAGGACAGCATCCTGTCAAACCACTCTGTGTAAACAGGGCCATCCAGGTATCCCTTGCTGTCTGCCGAATACATGAAAGGCGAGACTTCAGCCAGCGCTGCTGCGCCGCCAGGCCTTCCAGCCTGCTCGAATACGGCAACGCTGCACTTTGCACGCGCCGCCATCACGGCTGCACCAAGGCCGCCAGGCCCCGCGCCAAAAACCGCCACATCTGTCTCGGATATTACTTCAAGCTCCGTATTCTTCCATAATATAGACATGCAAACCTCCAGGTTAATCATTGTAAATCAAGCGATAAAATAATGTATATGCCTTAATTGTAAAGATGGCATACAAGTTTATATGCGCATTGCTCTGCGCAGCCAGGCTGCGCAGAAAAGCGCGCCGCGCGGAAAAGTGCGCCGCGCGGATAAAAATTCGCCATTGCGTGTTGCGGCAAGAGGCAATCCGTGTATATTATGCGCTCAATTATGCGTCTCATTGCCAGGGCACTGATGTTCTGGCCTCCCTCTCCCAGGGTGAAGGCGCGACACAAAAACAAAATCCCTCACTTCGAACCCGTTCGGGAGAGCATATTGGGCGGGCGGCAAAATGGCGGAACATTCAAAAGAAGGAAGTCAAAAAGTGGCAACCACAACAATCATCGACCTGATGAACGCAGGTGTTCATTTCGGGCACAAGACCAGGCGCTGGAATCCTAAGATGAAGCCTTACATCTACGGCGTCAGAAACGGCATCACCATCTTCAACCTGACAGTCACAATGAACCAGCTGGCTGCCGCATGCGACTATCTCAACCAACTGGCCGCCGATGGCAAGCAGATCCTCTTCGTAGGCTCAAAGCGCCAGGCCCAGGAATGTGTCCGCGAAATCGCTGAAAAGCTGAACATGCCCTACATGTGCGACCGCTGGCTGGGCGGAACCCTGACCAACAACAAGGTGGTCATGTCCCGCGTCAACTACATGAAGAAACTCCAGGCGCAGGATGCTGACGGCTCACTGGACGCACTCACCAAGAAGGAAGCCTCCAACCTCAGGCGTGAACTTGGCAAGCTGCAGACAACTCTGGGCGGCATTGCAGACCTGAAGGGGCAGCCCGCCGCACTGGTGGTCGTGGATGTCATGCACGAGCGCATCGCAGTCAGCGAAGCCGCAAAACTGGGCATCCCAGTGGTGGCAATCGTTGATTCAAACTGCAATCCTGACAATATCGAGTACGTGATCGCAGGCAATGACGATTCACTCCGCTCCATCAAGGTCATCATGGACACACTGTCCGCCGCAGTTGAAGAAGGCAACGCAGTGGCAGGCCGCAAGAAGGAAAAGGCAGCCGCCCAGGAAGAGAGCCAGGCTCCCCAGAAGTATGACGAGGAACCCAAGGCAGAGAACTAATAACCAAGCATAGGAACAAGATAATGGCAATTACAGCACAACTGGTTAACGAGCTTCGCAAGAAGACCAACATCGGAATGATGGAATGCAAGAAGGCCCTGGTGGCCTGCGACGGCGACATGGAAGCCGCCATCGAATATCTGCGCAAGGCAGGCATCATCAAGGCCGAGGAAAAGGCAGGCCGTTCCGCAAACGCGGGCATCATCGTCGCCAAGTCCAATGGCAAGAGCGGCGTCCTCATCGAATTCCTCTGCGAGACTGACTTCGTGGCAAAGACCGATGACTTCAAGGCATTTGGCAAGCATCTGGCGGACATCGCACTGGCATACGCCGAAGACGGCGACATCTGCGCAAAGCTGGCAGCCGAGACCGAAACCGAACTCAAGGAGTTCATCGGGCGCCTCAAGGAAAACATGCGCATCCGCCGCGCAATCCGCTGGAACGCAGCAAACGGCGTCATCGCATACTACCTCCATGCCGCAACACCTTACGGCGTGCTGGCTGAAATCGAAGGCGAATATGCCGAAGAACTGCCAACCCAGATCTGCATGCACATCTGCGCAATCAATCCTGAATACATCTCCAGGGATGCAGTCCCAGCAGAACGCATCCAAAAGGAAAAGGAAATCGCATTGGCACAGGTGCCGGCAGACAAGCCAGACAAGATGAAGGAAGGCATTGTCAATGGCAAGATCAACAAGTGGTTCGCCACTTCCTGCCTCATGGAGCAGCCATGGGTAATGGATGACAAGACCACCCTGGCAAAGGTCGCACCAAAGGCAAAAGTCGTCCGCTTCGCACGTTGGCTGGCAGGCGAAGATGTTGCCGAGGAGAATGCATAATTAATATGCACCAAAGAACCTAACTAAAGAAGAGCCTCAGGGAAACACAGTTTTCCCCGAGGCTCTTTTTTTGCGGGCGTTGGACAATCAAAAAGGAATCCAATTATGTCAGAACAACCCAAATTCAAGAGAATACTGCTGAAACTCAGCGGCGAAATGCTAAAGGGACCCAGCGGATACGGCATTGATGCGGACGCCACGCTCACGGCGGCGCAGCGCATTGCCGAGGCAGTCAAATGCGGCTGCCAGGTGGCCATCATCATCGGTGCAGGCAACATTTTCCGAGGCCTGGCTGGCAGCCGCAGCGGCATGGACAGAAGCTGCGCGGACAACATGGGAATGCTCGCCACCGCAATGAACGCGCTTGCCATGAGGGACGCACTGGAATCCATCGGCGTGGCGGCGGAAATACAATCTGCCTTCGCCATTGCTGGCGTGCTGGAGCCCTTCGACCAGCGCAAGGCAATCCGTCTCCTCGATGAAGGCAAGGTGGTTCTTTTTGCGGCGGGCACTGGCCACCCATATTTCACAACCGACACATGCGCCGCCCTCCGCGCCTGCGAAATCAAGGCGGATGCGGTATTCAAGGCAACCAAGGTGGATGGCGTCTATTCCGCCGATCCGCTGAAGGACAAGAACGCGGTGCGCTACGAGGAAATCTCCTTTGCAGAGGCACTTGCCAAGCGCCTGAAAGTAATGGATTCAACTGCTTTTTCACTTTGCCAGGACAATAATTTGCCAATTTTGGTATTTAAGTTTGGCGAACCTGGAATATTGTGCAATATTATGCACGGTGATTTAAGCAATGCAACTTTAGTACACTAATCAAACAAAGAGGAGCAAAAATGGGAAAGAACAACAATAACAAGGGCGGCAACAACCAGAAAGGCGCACCAGCGGCGGCACCAGCAGGCAACTATGTGGAAACAGCAGAGGCCGCAATGAAGAAGACATTGGAATTCATGGCAAGGGACTTCGGCGCAGTACGCACAGGCAAGGCATCCCCAGCCATGGTGGAAGGCGTCATGATCTCATGCTACGGCAGCCAGATGAAACTCAAGGATGTGGCGACAATCACCGCGCCAGAAGCACTACTGCTGGTCATCCAGCCATACGACCAGGGCATCGTGAAGGACATTGAAAAGGGCATCCTCGCCTCCAACATCGGCATCAGCCCAGTCAGCGACGGCCGCGTCATCCGCCTGCCAGTCCCCGAACTGTCAGCAGAACGCCGCGCTGAACTCACCAAGGTCATCAAGAAACGCTCCGAGGACGCAAAGGTGGAAATCCGCAACGCACGCCGCGATTCCAACGAGGCCATAAAGAAGGCACAGAAGGCCTCCGAAATCACCGAGGACGAAGCAAAGGCAATGACCGACAAGGTCCAGAAACTCACCGACAAGATGGTGGAGGAAGTCCAGAAGGCAACAGACGCCAAAATCGGCGAACTGGAAAGAATCTAAAACACCACCCTTGGGTGCCCACTTTGGCGTCCCGATAGCGTCCATGTGAGCGCCGAGCGGCGCTCACTCAAGTTGGCCAACATGTATGGCAAAGCCCCAGGTAATCCATACAGGTTGGCCAACATGTATGGCAAAGCCCCAGGTAATCCATACAGGTTGGCCAACCTGAGTGGCTGTCCAACAGACGGAAATATACAAGTTGGTCAACCTGAGTGAGCGCCGCTTCGGCGCTCACATGGACGCCATCGGCGCGCCCACACAAAAACAATGAACGACAACAACCTCATTTGGATAGACATGGAGATGACAGGCCTGATTCCCGAAAAGGACAGGGTTCTGGAAATCGCCAGCATAATAACGGACAGCGACCTGAACATCCTGGCTGAAGGCCCAGTGCTGGCCGTCCACCAGAGCAAGGCCATTCTGGACGGGATGGACGAATGGTGCACAACGCACCACAAAGGCTCTGGCCTGTATGACAGGGTGCTTGCCTCAACCATAGACGAGGCCGAAGCCGAACAGCGGACGCTGGACTTCGTGTCGCAGTACGTGCCCAAAGGCAAAAGCCCCATCTGCGGCAACAGCGTCGGGCAGGACAGGCGTTTCTTGTACAGGTACATGCCTAAGTTGCAGGATTATTTCCACTACAGGACGCTGGATGTAAGCACCGTGAAAATCCTGGCGCAACGTTGGGCGCCCCAGTTGGTCTTTACTAAAAAAGAAGCACATCTTGCGCTGGATGACATCAGGGAATCCATAGCGGAACTGGCTTTTTACAAACAACATTTATTCAAACTATGAAAATGCGCAAATATCACGGACTGGGCAACGACTATCTGGTAATATCGCCCGAGGAACTCACATTCAATCTGAGTGTGGAGAACATCCAACTCATCTGCTCCCAGCATTATGGCGCAGGCTCTGACGGCATCCTGACAGGCCCCCATACGCCAGATTCCGATGATTTCAAGGACATAGCCGCAAAAGCCCACATTCCAGATGACGTCGCCTCCAAGGCGCTTTGCGCACTGCGCATATTGAATCCCGATGGCTCGGAGGCAGAGAAAAGCGGCAACGGCCTGCGCATATTCTCCAGATTCCTGTATGACATGGGATACGTGTCGCTGAATACACCCTTTACCCTGCTTACCTTGGGCGGCAGCGTGACAGCCACGGTGCTCAACGACGAAGGCGACATCCGCGTTGACATGGGCACGGTCGCCTTCCAGTCGCAAGACTTTCCAGGTGAAAGCGAGGCCGATGGCACACGCCACATTACCATCAACGGCAAGGACATACGCTACTGCCCTGCCTCGGTTGGCAATCCACACTGCGTGGTGCTAAACCAGCCCGCCACCAAGGAGACTGCCCTTGAACTGGGGCCTCTGCTGGAAAACGCCCCTTGCTTCCCCAACCGCATCAATGTGCAGTTCCTGAAGGTGGTGGACGAGCATAAAATCGCAATTGAGATTTGGGAACGTGGCGCGGCATATACACTGGCCTCTGGCAGTAGCGCCAGCGCGTGCGCGGCGGTAGCGGTGAAGATGGGTTACTGCAA
>JAFYGL010000611.1 GCA_017543165.1 Victivallales bacterium
AGTCCTCGCCAGAATTGCGAACCAGGTATATTCCCCAGAAGCGCTGGCCAGGCGTCTGCGTCAAGACGGACATGCCCAGCAGATAGTAGAACACCACTGTGAGCCAGTACGCGATGAACCCAATGTAGAACACGTTATTGCCGCTCAATATGCCCTTGCTGAACATCCAGGCGCAAATCAGGGAATACACCAGAAGCACAAGCATCAATATGATGAAATCGGTAATGCCTGCCACCACGCGCATCCAGATTTCTGCCGTCGGCAACGAGGCTGGATCCGCGTTGGACAGGCCATTGGTCCCGCCTTTGCTAAAGTCCTCATAGCGCAGGAAAATGCGTCTCTTGACCCTTTCCAGGAACGTGTCATGCTGGCTCTCTATCTTCTCCACCAGGCGCATCTTGAGAATCTGCTTCAGGGCTGGCACTTCAATGGCAGGCTCCCAATTGGGCACCAATGTGGTGCGCACCTTGCACTCCAAGGTCACCTTGCCTTCCTCAGTCCACTTGACAAGCACATTCTCATCCACTGGACCAAGCTCTTCGCCCCCAGGCGTCTTAACCAGATACAAACGTTCTCCTGCCATATTATTCCATCCTTAAAACTTCAAAGTTGTATTGCCCGCGTAATCACGCTCCACACTCATCGAGAATTGCCTTGGTGCCTTGCCTGGGGCTGTCTTCTCTGTCGCCCTGCCATTGTATTTCCATGTCCACTTCCACTTGTTCGCATTGGCGCCGCTCCTGCAAAGCGTGGCCTGGTAGGTCCATGTTCCAGCGAAATCCTTGTCCCTGTCAATGGGTTTACCAATGTATGCCGTCACATTTCCCTTGAGCGGGGCGAATGTCAATACCATGTTTTTCGAGGCATCGTACTTGATGCTCGCCTTGACCACTTCCGCCTTAAGGGGCTTCACATTGATCCTGCCCTTGACGCCCTTCGGAGGCTTCGCATTCTTCGCCTTGAACTTGGGAACCAGGTCATTGTTCATACTCGCTGGCAAGGGAAGAAAATCCGAGGGGAACACTATCTTGAAGGTGCATGGCATTGACGCATTCTTCGCCCTGAATTCAACACTCGCGTTCTTGAACTCCAGGTTCACATTGCCATTCATCATGACGAGTGGCTGCTTGTCCTTTGGGGCGGCTTGCCTCTTATGCTCTGAATAATCCACGCTTCTCAAAATACCCAATTTGCTTAGGTCGTAGCTTCCATCCGAGATAAGCATGCTGTCCACCGCGTTCTGCATCACATGCTTCCCCATGTCGTGCAGTTCACTCTGTATGGCAAGTGCCTTGTCAGGCTCCTGAAGAGCCGCAATCTGCTTGCCAAGATCACGTTCCAGCAGGCCATTCAGTGCCAAGGTTTCCAGAGCCTCAAGGTCATATTCACCAAAAACATCATCGCCGCCGAAATTCACCACAATGTCATGCCCTGGTCCCACAGGCACTTTCGCAGTTCGTGTCTCGCCCTGCTTGCCTGGCCTTGGACGCAACTTCAGACTGGCCTGCAACGGGAATGGCACGAACACATCCTGGAACACGCCCAGCGACCTGGGCTGCACATCTATCTCGCGCCTGATAAAACCAGTCTTGCGCAAAGTCGCCTTGCATTCGCAGTCATTGTGGTTGTAAACCACCACGTATGCTGGCTTCCATAAGATGCGGTTTATCAGCCGTCCCAGCAAGAAAGTGTAGAGGGCAGAGGCAAATACCAGGACAATCAGTATGTACACGGCCTTCTGCATCGGGGTCATGTAGCGGAATTTCCTCATGCGCAGAAAACCATGCCACAAATCCGAAACCAGGCCACGCAGTCTTCCTGGGCCGCCGTATGAAGGCGATGGGAACCCCTCAACGGCAGGCAGTTCCTTCCACTTCAAGGCAATTTCCTCGCCAGAAGAAACCTCGGCCTCTGGCGCGGCGGGAATCTCAAACACCATGTTCAGCGGCTGCCAGATTCCATTGTAGAATATCAGGTCCAGAGGGACAAAATTTCCCTCCGCAATCTGCTTGCCCAATTCACCCAAGGTGATGGGCAAACCCTCGTTGGGATACCCGTCCTTGTAAACCAGTGCGCAATCCTCATCGCTTGACTGGGGCGAAGTTTGAAGCGCGCCACAAACACAGGCGCATTCCTCCCCAGGAGCACCTGCCACGCATGCCCTGCCGCAAACTTTGCATTTGAACAATATCGCCATTAATCACCTGTAATATTCATAGTTGCATTAAAACGCAGTAATGTAGCCCATAAACACTCTTTTACAAATGGAAATTTCGGGCATTTATTTGGCCGCCCATGCCTTTCATGGTGCTCCGCGCGGCCTAGGCCGCGCGTCAGGACGCGATGTTTCCATGCGGCTGTGGCTGGGCGGGGTGCTCCGCGCGGCCATTGGCCGAGCGTCAGGACGTGATGTTTCCATGAGGTTTCTGCCCTGCGCGGAGCACCATGCAGGGCAATGAAACGCCCCTATTTCACCTCGATTGTCTTCGTGGTGGCTTTGCCCGAGGCCAGGCATCGAATAGTCAGCTTGGCCTTGCCAGCGGGCATGTTCAGGGCGGCGGTGTCGTCCAGTTTGAAAACGCCGTCCTTGTCGGTTGCATAGAAACCAGTGCCAGGAAGGACTGCTTTGCCCCGCGTGAAGGTGACTTCCAAAGGCAGGACCGCCTTGAACGCCCTGCCCTTCTTGTCCACAATGGACGCGCCGATGCTGAAGTCCTTTCCGCGTTCCAGTTTTGCAGGCGCAGTAATTTTGACGCCAGCGATTTCTCGCGGCAGGCCAAGAATCACACTGCCCCAGCCTGGAGTCAAATCCACCTTGAAATAATTTTCGCCATTGGTGATTTCAAAGCCAATCTTCTTGTGCGCCACCAGGTCGTATGCGGCGGCAATGGGCTTGTCAGTGAGAACGGAAATCTCGCCCGAAACAGGCAATCCCTTCTCCATGACGCGCTTCCACTGCCCCACATAGTCGCCGTATGTGCGCTTGTCGTTCACGGCGAATATGTAATCCGCCTCGCCAGAGGCCCTGCGGTGCACGATGATATCCTGGCTGCTGGCAGACATGCGGGGCTGAATGCAACTCAACAATTTCTTGCGCAGTTCAAGTCCCAACTTCTGCAATTTTGCCTTGCCTTCCTTGTTGTCCAGCACGTTTCTTGACACGGAATGGAAGCGGATGTCAGGCATAAGCTCCTGGTTCAAACGCTCATCCGCCATTAGAATCAGGCCATTTGCCTGCAAGGAGCGCAGTTTTGCCAACAGTTTGTCACTGAGAACCGCCAGCGAAGGCAGAATGAGGACCTTGCATTTCCCGTTGTCCCAATCGCCGCGGAAAATGTGCTCCTCATAGCAGAAGCCAGCCTGAATGTGCGCCCACTGCAACGCCATGTGCAAATCGGGAATCCAGCCATTGCCCCAGCCCCAGGGATGGCCGCCGCCGTACAGCGCATTGGTGAAGCTCTCCAGTATCATGACCTCAGGCTGGATGTCATCCACATGCTTCAATGCGGGGCCCAATGGCTGGACAACGGAATGAATGAACGTGGGGAAGACATTTGTAACCTCAGGATTGGTAAAGCGATAGGAATGGTTGCGTGGCCTCAACCAGGAGCCTTGCCCGTGCGTGTCCAAGAACGAAACCCGCCTGGTGATTGCAATCCAGAAGCCCTCCATCAGGCAGTCAGGCGCAGGAGAAATATACTTGGCGTTTTGCTCGCGGGCAAGCCATTCAGGAGGATTGGGCACCTTCATGTCCGACGGTGCCGTCTGGTTCCTGTACCAGATGCCCTGGTTGCCCACGCCGTACCGCTTCTTGTTGTCCGCCAGGCAAATCAATTCATCAACCACCTGCCCCATCTTGATGGGGTCTGGATTGCAATATACCCAGGTACTGAGCATGGACACCTTGCCGCCTACGCCAAGATAAGGCATGCCGCGGGTTGCAGGCGCAAAGTCTGAATGGAAACTCTTGCGGGCAATGCCCTTTTCCGCCAATTCGCCAGTGTCGCCGTTGAGCTTGTCCCATCCATCGCCCTCGCGCCAGAACCACTGCCAGAAACGGTATTCGGGGTCATCA
>JAFYGL010000612.1 GCA_017543165.1 Victivallales bacterium
TGGCTATGGCTATATCGAGGTGCCTGCGGACGCGTTGCGCAACGGCGGCCTCATGCCTGTGCTCAACTTCAAGGAGAAGCCAGACGCGCAGACGGCGGCGCAGTACATCGCCTCTGGCCGCTTCTTCTGGAACAGCGGAATGTTCTTCTGGAGGCTCAGCTCCTTCCAGAATGAATTCGGCAAGGCAAATCCAGTCATGGCGGAGACCTTGGAGGATTTGACCGAGGCGCTCTCCGCCAATTCACCTGAACGCGCCGCCCGCATTTTCGACGCATTGCCAAACATCTCCATCGACTACGCCCTGATGGAAAAGGCGAAGAACGTATATGTCATACCTGGCAACTTCGTGTGGGACGACCTGGGCTCATGGGATTCATTGGACAGGACATTCCCCAAGGACAACGCAGGCAATGTGAGCTACGGCGCACCTGTGCTGATTGACACGCAGTCCAGTGTCGTGTACAACAATAGTTCCAAGATGGCTGTGGGCGTCGTGGGAATGAAGGACGTCGTTGTGGTTGTCAACGAAGACGCAGTGCTGGTTATTCCCAAGGACAGGGCGCAGGATGTGCGCAAGGTTGTCATTGCATTGAGGGACAAGGGGGCCCCGCAGCTCTGATGTCCAATTGCTATTGCCCAATTCTCAGCACCCTGGGCTATGTTCTCTCCGAGGACCGCAGCCAGGTGCTGATGACATATCGCGTGTTCCGCAAGGATGACGAGCAGTTCGGCAAGTACAACGGCGTGGGCGGGCATCTTGAGCCAAACGAGGACATTGCCACTGGCATGATTCGCGAAGTGCGTGAGGAGGCGGGCATCGAGGTGACCGAGATGTCATTGCGCGGCTCCATTAACTGGACGAATTTCGGCCCCAAGGGCGAAAACTGGCTCGCCTTCGTCTTCTTGATTACGGCATACAAGGGTATTCCCGCCACGGAGAGCAACGAGGGACCTCTTCAGTGGGTGCCTGTGGCGGATATTATGAAATTGCCCATCTGGCCAGGGGACAGGTACTTTCTGCCCCTGGTGTTTGACAACGATCCGCGCCCATTCCACGCATATCTGCCCTACGACCACGATGAGCCCATCGGCTGGAGTTATGTAAGGATGTGATTTGCCCTGGCGGGAACAGCGTTTCTGGCGAAGGGTTGGTTTATGTGGTGCCCTACCACCAACACAGTCCACAGTCCACAGTCCACTTATTTCCCCAGCAGTTTGTGCATGCCGTCCACTGCGCAGCAAACCAGGTTAAGAGTGTCGCGTTGTGAGATAATCTGGCAGTTTGCCTCGTATGAGCCTGCGATGAGTGCGTTGCCGTGGCAGAGATAACTGAGATATGCGGTTGAGTTGTATAGGATGAACGCCTTGCGGAATGGGGAATGCCACTTGATTTCCTGACCGACCTCGGCCAGCATTTCGCCTGGAACGCCCACCAGGCAGATTGTGTCCCCGAGGCCCAGCAATTGCACTTCGCAGGGGATGGAGCCCCTTTCCTGGTAGTATTTGGGCAGTATTGCGTCTTGGCGCGGCTTTGCCTCAAAGCATTCAATTGAGGTCTTTAGCGTGGGGTTTTCAATTTTGAAGCGCTCTGGGTGCCTGAAGGCGGTAAGGCCCTTGATGGCCTCCTTGAGGAGCATGTAGGCCATGCGCGGCAACGCCTCGAAGCCAGTTTCGGAATCTATTGGAAACTGGTCGCCTGCCGCGCCAGTTATGAATGTGCAGGGTGCGCCGCTTTCATCCTCCAGCATGCGGCGGAGCACGCCTGGATAGTCGGCTGTGATGGAGTGCCCGCTTTTGCCGTGGGTGTGGGAGGCAAGTGGATGGGCCGCGTAGTTCAAAATGGTATGGAGCAGTTCAGAAGTGTCCTTTTTGTAGAACAGCAGCATTCCCAGTTCCCTGTCGCAGTAGCCGTTTGCCATGGCCTCCTGGTCCCTGTTTCCAGAAAGTTGCACGCATACATTGTAGTTGCTGGTGATGCGGCGGTTGATGTTCATGTTGCATTGTCCAGAATAGAAATACACGTCGCATTCCGTGAATGGGCCGATGTTCCGCACCGCCTCGATGGTCCAGTCTATGATTTGGTGCGCGATTTTGTCGTCTGGCGCCTTTGACTTGACGGAGCGTGTGCTTGGTCCGCCGTGGGTATGTGTGCATGTAAGCAGCACATCCGCCTCCTGCCCGCCTATGATTTCTGCGCATTTCTGGCGGATTTCCTGTACGTACCAGGCATCCATTCCCAGCAGGTCGTAGCTGATTACCAGGGCCTTGTGCCCATTGTCGTCCAGGCAGATGCCCGAAAGATAAAGGTCGTCATGGATTGCGACCGACACGTCGTGTGGCCCATAGCCAGCAATGAGTGTGCCGCATTCAGGTGTGATTTTCTTTGAGAAAGAGGCGATTTTCATTTTTTTCTCTCCAAGTCGTCTATATGGGGTTGCAATATGCGTTATTATAATTATCGTACAGGTTGTTTGCAAATCGTCTTTACATTGATCTATGGAATAGGAGAAAAGAGTAATGAAGAGGAGTTTGATTGCATTTGTTCTCTGCGTGGCGGCGGCATGGCTGGTCGCGGGCGGGCAGCCCAGTTCGCCACAGCGAGTTTTGGAGCAGCGGCGAATGGCTCGTGTGGAAATTGACAAGGGCAATTGCCGTCCCTATCTTGCAAACGAGGATGTGGAGATACGCCGCTATGCGCTTTACAGGCTGGCCGCCCAGGACCCCGCAAAGGAACTGGAGGCGTTGAAGGCGGCCGCGGCGGACAAGGAGGCGCTGGTGCGCTACACGGCACTCACCTTGCTGGGGCGTTTGGCAGGCAAAAATGCGCAGGCGGATGAATTGCTGGGCAAACTGGCCAATGACCCCGACAAGGGGGTGCGGGACATGGCGACGCAGTATTCCTGGCCCTTCAAAAATACGAACATGCGCCTCAGCGAA
>JAFYGL010000613.1 GCA_017543165.1 Victivallales bacterium
CATATAGCAGACTATTGCAGTGCCAAAACCAAGTTCAGCAAGCTTGAGCATGCCTATGATGGAGTAGAGAAGACCATTGAGGCCAAGGTAGTCAGCCCCCAGCACCCACATGAAAATCGTCTTTCGCAAAAAAGGAAAGACCATTGCCACGCCCTTGTTGACAAGGGTGGCAATGAAGTTTCGTTTAGATGTGGTGACAAAATCCAGTTTCATTAGTCAATTGACGCCTTGGTATTTAGTTGAAGACCTGCCAGTCCTTCTTCAGCGAGGACGGGAACGGCTGCTTTTGCTGGATGGTCTTGTACATTGAGTGCAGTATTCTGGCCACGGGGGGAAGTCCTATTGTACGCAGTTCCCCCAAGGTGTGACGCCTGGCAATCCAGCGCAGCGTATTGTACAAAGTTCGTTTTCCCGTGGTCTTTATTTCACTGACTGCGGTCAGCCACTGCTCTCTTGCCTCGTCCAGGCTGCAGATGGCCTCTTTCCGCGGGCGGAATTTCCATTCCAGGGCCTTTGTGTATAGTTCGTTGCTGAGCAGGGTGGCCCTGTCCACGGCTTTCCACTGGTACTTGTTGCTGGCGATCAGCCTTGCATCCCCAATGCCCAGGATGCATTTGTTGATGTTCCTGACTATGAACACCTCATCTCTTCCTGGTTCTTCGCAAAGAAGAATGCCTGCGCCGCGGTTCACGAGAAGGCGTATGGCCTCGGTCCAGGGCAGGGCGCTGGGCTCCCGCCTGTCAATATCCTTGAAAAGCTCCTCGCCCTTCTTGCCGGCCACATCGAAATAGCCGTGGACAAGCTCCTGTATCATAAGGCGTTCCTGGTCGTGCTTGATGCGCCACGGTGTCTTTGGAGTGCAGAAATCCACGTCAATGCCCAGTTTCCCTGACCATTTCACTGATATAGGCTCAAGTGCTTTGGCAATGGCTTCAATATCCGCATTGCTGGCGTTCTCCACAGTGACGACATAAAAGTCTAGGTCATTGGAGAGGCGTGGATTCTGGGGACCATTGTCTTCAAACACGCCGCCTTCGCCGCGTCCATAGCCTCCTCCCAGCACAACGCCTCCAAGCATGGGTATGTCAAGCGCATTGATTTCCGCGCCGATCTGCTGGATTGCATCTTCTACGATTCTGTCGGCCTCAGGCGAGTTGTAGGCATGCGAAGGCATCTACTGTTTCCTCCTGCGGGCCTTGCCTCTGATAAAGTCCAGAATCTTGCCGAAGAGACCAACGTTGTTTCCGATTTGGCTTGCCATGCCAGGATCGCTCACATCGGCCCAGACGCCAGTCTTTGCGTCTATGATGCGGCGTCCGATCACAATCTTGTCTTCCAGTTCAAGCCCTGAACCAATATACGTGTCGTCTCCGACCACGGTTCTTTCAAGGCGTGCGCCTTCGCCAATGAATGAGCCCTTGCCGATTATGCAAAGTCCATCCAGCCTGACGTTGCGGGCGCACCAGACGTCATCCTGCAGCAGAACTGGCTTCTTTACCTCGACACCATGCTCCATGATCACGTTCCGCCCAAGATAGACGCCTCCTTCTGCGGAATATCCCGGCAATGTGAAATGGGTGTTCAGCGCCTTGTCGTCAAGGATGTCCATGTTGATTTGGTGCCAGTCGTTGACATTGCGTATGATGAATTCAGCCAGTCTCAGTCCCCATACCACGGTGGTGTTTCCCTGGTCCAGATTCTGTGTCAAAGGGCTTGACTGTCTTGCCAGGTCCTCAATTGACTTTGGCATTTCGCCAATGCCCTGCTGGTAGAAGATGGGTATGCTGAATCTGGTAAGGTCCGTAAAAGTCTTGGCCAGTCTTTCCGAGTAGTTCCAGTCCAGCACTTCCGCCATCTCGTATCCGCGCTTTTCCGCCAGTTCCAGTGCGTAGTCGATATATTGTTTTCCCGCTATGGGCAGTTCGGCGGGGCTGGTGTTGGGCAGGATTTCCTGTATCCATTTGGTTTCCTCAACGGAAGGAACGAATATAATGCCTTTCATCAATATGCTCCTTTCCCTCCAATTATGGCGGGTATTGTCTTAAGGAGAATTATGATGTCCTTCCAAATGCTTGGCGCAAGTATGTATTCCTTGTCAAGGCGCACCTGGTCCTTGAAGGGGATGTCGCTTCTCCCCTTGATCTGCCATAGGCATGTGATGCCGGGCACCACGTTGAGCCTCTTCCTGTCTTCCAGCGTATATTCCTGCACTTCGCTTGGCAGGGGCGGCCTTGGGCCAACCAGACTCATGTCGCCTATGAACACGTTCCAAAGCTGCGGCAATTCGTCCAGGCTGGTGCGGCGCAGGAATTTGCCGACCTTTGTGATGCGGGGGTCGTCCTTCATCTTGAAGATGACGCCGTCCTTGGATTCGTTCTGGGTGGCCAGGGCGGCCTTGAGGCTTTCCGCGTCCTGCCGCATGCTGCGGAATTTGTAGAATTTGAAATGTCGTCCATTGCAGCCCACTCTTGTCTGCGTGAATATGATGGGGCCTGGACTGCTCAGCTTGACCGCTACGCCTATGGCAAGAAACACAGGTGAAAGAACGACCATGCCTATGGCGCTGCCGAAAATGTCAATTAGGCGTTTTATCAAGTATGAGCCCCTTACGGTCAGCTTCCATACGGTTATCCTGAAACTGTTCTGCTTGTTTTCCTGAACCCGCGAGGACAGTTCCTTCAGCAGCTCGTCCAGCTCCTCTGGGCTTGCAGTATGATACTTAAATTCGGTCATTTCCCAAAAACACGAAACTCAGATGTCCTTTGCCAGTTCCTTAATTTTGTTCACCAGGGCCAGTGATTTGTCCTTGTCCTGCAGTTTTGCCGCAAGTCTGAGTTCAATTGCGGTTTCCGCCACTGCATTGTCGCCTGTC
>JAFYGL010000614.1 GCA_017543165.1 Victivallales bacterium
CCCCGCAAAATCAAGATTGCGAAACTTCAGAAATTGCTTGTAAAGGAGGGGATTCTTCCAAAGGGCTATGACAGGCATGCTGACATTATCCCAGTATTCAAGCCACTGCCAATGGATGCGCAGAACATACATGAATGTGTCGCTGCAATCATGCTCAGACCAGGACTTTACTTGAAGGAACTGAAGCAGCGCTACACTGAAAGCCAGGATCTGCGCATTGCACAGCTTCTTGCAATTTTGGGGGATGAAGTGGGCGCGGATTCTTTGGCAAAAGAAATAGAGAATGTCCCTTTCAAGGAAGATTTGCCTGGCTGGAACTATACTGGGATGGGACAATCTGGCCGCTGCGCCAGCAGAATAGACAACATTCTGCACACAATGTCAAGGCTGTCCAAAGCATACGCCGCCAAAGGGGTCGCCCTTCGCCTGAAGGAACTTGAACCAGAAACAGCATTTTCCCATTTCAGAAGTGTTTGCAACTATCTCATGGAGTTCCCTTCTCCAAATGCAGCACCAAAACTGACTAGGCTGCTTGGCGCATTGTTGGAGAAGCCCGTCCCCAAACCCGTGACGCCTTTGGACACATGCTACAGAAACTGGCGGCTTAAATGCTTCTACACGGCGGGAGCCCTTTTGAAATGCAAACTGGATTCCAAGGAGGCAAGGATTTTCCTTGAAGAATGCATAGCCTCAAACGAAGCAGGTTTCACTGAATGTGCAACAAAATTAATTGATAATAAATGAGGTCAAAAGCATTAATGGTGAGGAATGAGACAATGAAAACGCAAAAAATGAGTTTTACCTTGATTGAATTGCTGGTCGTCATAGCGATAATAGCTGTTCTTGCGGCAATGCTGTTGCCCGCATTGAGCAAGGCACGGGCAAAGGCGAGGCAGACAAGCTGCACCAACAATCACAAGCATATAACAATGGCTTCAATCATGTACGCCGATGACAATTCTGGCATGCTTCCAATGTGCTACTACAAGGCGCCTTCCGGCACCGAGACGTTTTGGCGCGGCTTCATTGCCAGCTACTACAGTCCAATAGAAAGTTATAAATACAATGCCTGGTTTCCCTGCGCGGCATTTCCCCAGGATGAGCATTTGGCGGTGGGCTGGAACATTTACCTGGGGTACTACAATTTGGGCACACCAGTCTCACCAGACTGGCGAAGCCGCAACCAAACTGAAATTGGTTCACCTTCCATGCATGCATTCTGCCTGGATTCGGTTCTGTACAAATTCTCTCAATACGGCGTAAGTTTTGTGGACAAGGAGAATTCATACACAAAGCAGAGCACCCATGTCACATTCCCCCATGACGACAAGACCATTGGCGGCTTTATGGACGGTCATACGGAAGTGCTTTCACAACAGCAGTTCATGGATGTCAAAAACGACATGGTTTACAATCTTTCCAAATAAAAAACATGGAGGAAGGCAATGAAAAAGACATTGGCTTGTCTGCTCGTGCTTGTGGGAATATTATGTGGTGCGCCAATCGACTGGAATAATCCTGCACTTAATCCCATCAAGCTTGAAAAACATGGAGATAAAATTGCGCATACCTTATTTTCAAATGGAAAGAGCGACTGTGTAATTGTCATTCCTTCAAAAAAGGAGGACTTGGCGTTCCCCTGGCTGGCGACCGTCCCCTCCGCTACCAAAAGCAAACCAGAATACAATTCAGGTGTTGCAGGATATGCAGCAATGGAATTCAGGCAATTCCTCAAAGCCGTTTCAGGCGTGGAATTGCCAGTGATTTTGGGAGATGCCCCAATTCCCGAAGGGAAATATCCCATATTCATTGGCTCCAGCGCAATGGCAAGCAGGCATGGATTTACAAACGAGGGCGTAAAGGAAGAAGGCTTCGTCATAAAGGTTGAAAACAAGGGAATGTGCATTCTTGGGGCGCCGCCATGCAATAGCCCTCATGGAGTATATAAGGGCGAATATGGCGTGATTTTTGGCGTATATGACTTTTTGGAGCGTGCGCTGGGCCTCAGGTTCTTCTATCCAGGGCCAGATGGCACCATTATCCCCCGCTTGGACAAGTTGGATCTTCCAGAAATCTCGTACAAAGACGGACCCGATCTGTCCTTACGCATCATGTACTCCCTGTACAGCAGAAACCTGCCAGGCTGTAAGGACGTGGATACGATGAAAATTGCACTGCGCTACAGGGCTGGCGGACATGGCGAAGGTTCATCAAGACTGCCTGGTCATTGGCGGAAAACTGTCGAACTGGGAATGGCCCAGGCTGTGCAGGCGGACGGGCGTCCCATAAAGACGAATCCGCCCATGCCATGTTTCAGCAATCCCAAGACATTGGAGGCATATCTTAAAAATCATGGAAAATACAGCAACACATACAATGTATTGCCGCCTGACCACGCAATCAAATGCCAATGCTTGCTTTGTGCACCGTTATACAAAAAGGCTGTTCCATTTCATGAAATGGCATCTGGCGTATATGATTCGTTCATAAAGAGGGCGGCTGAGGCCCTTAAAAAAGAGAGGCCAGGTGCGCTCTTGTTTTTCACTGCCTACTACAACTATGTTTCACCTGTTGAAAATCTGGCATTGCCAGACAATACCAAGGCTCAAATATGCCTTATGTATGGGCAAAGCCTGTATCATGACCCGAAAATAAAGAATATCACCCGTCAGTGGATACGTGATTGGAATCGCGTAACGGGTAAGCCAGTCAATGTATATGTTTATCCCAACTGGCCAGGCATAGCCTATAGCCCGTTCCCCAGGCAATATTACCATAATCTCAAGGCATTTTTCCTGGAAAACAAAGGTCTTGTGGATGGTGTTTTCAGCGATGGCCCGAATTCAGGCGGCGTAGATGCCATTGAAGGTGGACCATACGCATTTGCCTTGCCTTCGCTGTATTGTGAGTTCAGGCTTATGTGGAACGCCGATTATGACGTGGAGGCGGGTGTCCTGGATTTCTGCCAGAAGATGTATGGTCCCGCCTGGAGGCCAATGCACGAGATTTTCACGGGAATTGCGGAATTGTTTGAAGGCAAGAGGACCGTGGGGCTTGACGGCGTCATGCACCTTGGTGAATACGAGGCTGGACAGATTTCAAAGAAGGATTTGTACACAAAGATAGTAACGCCAGACGATGTCAAAAAAATCAGGGAATGCCTGGAAAAGGCGTATTCGATGGTGGCGAAGGACAGTCCAGAATGGCGGCGAATTGACTTGCATGGCCGTACATTGAGGCTGTTTTTCATGGATTATGAGCAATTCCACAACCCCAAGGCAGGCGCCAGTAAACAATGCGTAGTGGCAAAATTCCCGTTCATGATGAAAATGGAGGACAAGGCTGCGTATGCTGGATGGGAAAAGGTCAAGCCATATAGTTTTGTGAATGCGTATCTTTCACATGGGCCAGAGCCGCCTCATTCAACAACAGTCCAGTTCGCATACGACAAATATGGAATACTGTATCGCTTTGTGATGCAGGAGCCAGATATGAAAAACGTGTACACAAGCCCAAAGGAGACTATCTGGGACGGGGATTGCCTGGAGGTCTTTACCGAATATGCTCCAAATGTCATATACCAAACCACGTTCAATGTCAATAATGACATGCGTGATTTCTTCATTGGCACTCCCCGCAAACGTGCTGGCGGGCCACTTCGCCATATTGAAAAGAAGGATGATTCCTGGATATTGACGCTGTATCTGCCATTTTCGGCATTGGATGCCTCCATCCCATTCACAGGAGACAACATTGTGCACTTCAACGCGGCTCGTACACGCAAGCAAAAAGGCGGATACAGGCATGTTTCCAGGTGGAACACAACTTTCGCAAGGGCGCATGCGGACAAGGAGGCCTTTGGCACTCTTGTCTTTGAAAAGTAACAATCGTGTAAATAGAAGGATTGACAATACTCCCTCATCAATAAGCCTACAAGGGAATTAAATAGCGATTATGGATTATCTTGAGATGCTTGAAGCGGCGACGAAAGCAAGGCCCTCGTCACGGCAATATGAATGGATGAGGATGGGGCTTGTGGCCTTTGTGCATTTTTCTCTTAACACGTTCTACATGAAGGAATGGGGGGACGGTACAGAGGAGCCAATACGTTTCAATCCAAAAAACTGCGATGCCGATAAATGGGTTGGGCATTTGTCAAGGGCTGGATTCAAATTGGCAATTCTGACATGTAAACACCACGGGGGATTCTGCCTTTGGCCCTCAAAATACACGGAATATTCCGTCAAAAACACACCTTGGAAACAAGGCAAGGGAGATTTGGTGCGGGATTTTTCGGAGGCATGTCTGAGGCATGGGATAAAATTCGGCGTCTATCTTTCCCCCTGGGATAGGCATGACCCAAGATATGCCAATGATTCAGACGCTTATAACGAGTACTTCATGAATCAGTTGACTGAATTGCTCACTGGATATGGTCCCGTGCATGAAGTATGGTTCGACGGTGCCTGTGTGCCCGTAAATGGGAAGCGACAGCATTACAGCTGGGAAAAATACTATGCCTTGATACGCGAACTGCAGCCAGACGCGGTAATATCGGGCATAGGACCTGATGTGCGATGGTGCGGAAACGAGGCTGGCAAGGCACGCCCAGCAGAATGGTCTGTGGTGAATTTAGACAGAAGTTTTTATGCTTTCAACAGGCAACGGTGCAACAACACCGAAATCGGGCAACTTGGCGAAAATCCCGTCTGGTATCCTTCCGAGGTGGACATGTCGATTCGCCCAAATTGGTTTTATCACAAGTCCGATGATGTTGATGTTCGTTCGCTGCATTACCTCATACAGGCCTATTTCAATTCAGTGGGGCACAATTCCGTCCTGCTCCTGAATGTGCCTCCTGATTGCAACGGGGAATTCCATGAAGCGGATGTCAAAAGGCTGGAGGAATTCCGTGCCTGGCTGGACAAGGCATTTGCCGTGGACTATGGAAAAGGTTCGACGATGTGCAAGCTCTCCTCTGCAAAAAGGGATGACGGCATGATTATTGAGCGTTTTCGCCTGAGATTGAATGGCGGGCACAGTTTCAACTGCATTGAACTTGCAGAGGACATACTGAATCATGGCCAGCTGGTGGAGGAATACAGCATATTCGCGAAACTTGAATCGGGCACGTGGAAAATATGTGAAGGCAAGACCATAGGCTTCAAGGAACTGGTGTTGCTTGAAAAAGATTGCCAGGCAACTGAGTTTGAACTGGAAATCACATCCAGGGCTCCCTCGAAACTGCTTCCATTGAAGTTTTTCAAGACACCGCCAATTCCTGATGAGGAAAATGCGCCATCATGGCTATATTACTGGGGATGCAAATATACGGTGCCTGAAAAACAGGGTGGAGAAGCCAGCCTTCTTAAAAGCGAGGCGGAGCCATACGAGAGCCGTCCCGTCGGCATGCCGCAAAGCCTTACGCTCACAATGGAGATGGCTACTGACGTGCAGGGAATCGCCATTCTCCCGCAGCAGGATGGAACTCACGATGGCATACCGCATAATTGCGCCTGCATGACAAGCCAGGACGGCAAAAACTGGACTTGCGCTTTCCAGGGAGAATTGGGAAACCTCGCTGAAAATCCAACCTACAGGAAAATCATATTTGACAAAGTGCACAGGAATGTTGCCTATCTGCGCCTGGAAATCCAAAATACATTTCAGGATGAGCAATATTTCAAACTGCAACGCTGCCTGCCAATACTTACAAAGCATGCACAAGCATAATAAACAGAGGTAATCAAAAACATGAAAAATTCAATCATTCCAAAGCCGAACCTTTTGGAACAGCGTGACGGAGTTTTCATTTTGAAGGAGCCATGCCCGATATTATATTCAGGGAATGGGGCAAGGGAGGCGGCAACGCTACTGCATGAATACTTGGCTCCAGTTATGAGTGCAGTTTCTGCGCCAGTCGAACTTCAGGCAAACGAGGCAAAGGGCATTAGACTGATTTCACTGGACAGTTCATGCAGCGGGACTTTTCCCTCCGAGGAATATGACCTTTCCGTTGAAGAAGAAGGCATTGCCTTGAAAGCCGACAGCAGAGAGGGACTTCTACGCGGCATTCAAACGCTAAGGCAGCTTCTCCCCAGGGAAAATTATGCGCCTGATAGCCAGCTGCGGGAAATTGCCATACAATGCCTGCACATTCATGACATGCCAGCAATGAGGTGGCGGGGCATGATGCTTGATGTGGCAAGACATTTCTTTGATAAGTATCAGGTAATGCACATGATTGAACTGTTTGCCCAGCATAAGTTCAATATTGTCCATCTGCACTTGACTGATGACCAGGGCTGGCGAGTGGAAATAAAACAATTTCCAAAATTGACACAGATTGGCTCCACCAGAAAACAAACTATTATCGGGCATGAATCAGACAGGCCAAGAAAATACGATGGCATTCCATACGGAGGTTTCTTCACCCAGCAGGATCTCAGGGAAATTGTGGCCTTTGCTGACAGGCGGGGAATCACGATTGTACCTGAAATTGACATGCCAGGCCATCAGTCAGCCGCAATATGCTCATATCCTGAATTGGGCAATTTCCCGCTTAATCACGTGGAAGTCCGCCAGGAATGGGGCATAAGCAGCCATATTCTTTCACCGCGTGAAAGCTCGATTGGCTTCGCAAAATCCGTGCTGGCGGAGATAATGGATATTTTCCCTTCAAAATTCATTCACATAGGAGGGGACGAGGCAATTAAATCAGAATGGGAAATCTCCCCCGAAGTACAATACCTCATGGCAAAGCACAATTGCAGAAATGAAAAGGAACTTCAGGATTTCTTCATTGGGAGCATCTGCAGTTTCATCCGTGAAAATGGAAGGTATATGATTGGATGGGAGGAAATCCTGAACCCTGGACTGGACAGGGGGGCTGTCATCGCAAGCTGGAGAGGACGCGGGACCGAAAAGGACGCACTGCGCCAGGGCAACCGCGTCATCATGGCAAGCAAGGTCTTCGCATATTTTGACTATTATCAGGCGGATCCAGCCAGCGAGCCTTTGGCGGGTGGAAATGTGCTACCACTGGAAAAGGTCTATTCTTTCAATGCAGTAGAGGGAATAGAACCATATTCCCAATCCTTTGTCCTTGGCGGGCAGGCTCAACTATGGTCGGAATACATAGCCACTTTGGAGCATTTGGAATACATGGCGTTCCCCCGCGCTTGCGCACTGGCGGAAAAACTTTGGACAAAGCCTGAACTTTGTGAATACAGAGATTTCCTTGAACGAATGAACATTCATAGGCATAGACTCAATGCTCAAAAGGTAAACTACCACCCCTTTTGAAAAAGGCGACAGTTGCAATTGGCGATGTTCTCTCCCTCCTGGCTGCGGTAGCTACAAATTGAGGGCGGATCACATCTGGAGACATTTAAAATGACGCTTGCTTCCTGCCGTATAGGTCCTGACAGCAAACAATATCAATGTTGGCAGCATATTCCATTTTCGATTTATGACAAGTCCCATGACAGTAAACCTGCAATGTTTGTATTCAGGCGTGCATTATGCCTGAAACGCATGCCAGAGCAAATCCTTGCATTTCACACTGGCGCGTGCAAATACCGCATTTTTATAAATGGCAGGTACATTGATGACGGTCCAGTTGAAATTGGAGGAGACTACGGAAAGAAAGACGCGCCTAACTGGTGGTATTATGACAGAAGGGACCTGACGTCCTTTTTTAAAGCGGGAAAGAACGTCATTGTCGCAGAGGTGCTAAGTCATCCTGAGGCTGCCACGGATTATTCATTTGGGGAGCTTTTCCTTGCATTGCAGCTTTTTGCAAATGATAGTTTGCTGCTTGAAACAGATGCCAGCTGGAAGGCCATTCGCAATGAAGGCTACATTAGTCCCACCGAATTTGACGAAGCTAAAAGCCCAGGCGAATACCACAAGGAGGACTTTGATGATACAGCATGGCCATTGGCAGAGCCATTATCCACCAAAGGCATCATTCCAGAACACATGGATTTTCTTCCTCATCTTGAAGAGCATTGTATATTCCCCGATGATTGCTTTCTGCCATTCCCTGAATGTGAAGCCTGGATTCTTGACTTGAAGGCGCTGTCCTCTTGCAGCAGAGCTGTGACTACAGTTCTTCCTGGTCCACCTGTGAGATTTGGGATAAGATTCCAAAATGAGGTGTTTGGACATTTGGAGCTTGAAACAGAAACATCCAGCATGGCAACCATAACCGTTGAATTCTATGAGGTGCCTGGACAAATCAGCGGCATATTTAAATATAGTTGCGCACAGGGGCGACATTCACATCGTTTTAGCCTTCCGCTTCCAATGCAAATAGGATTGGTCACAATTGATTGCGGCCCCTGCTTTGGGCATGCCGCTAAGCCATTGAAACTGCATTCGCTGAAAATGAACAGTCGTTGTTTTCCATTGCCTGAGGCCGCCTCTTTTCATTGTTCCTTGCCGACCTTTGAAAATGTTCGTGCAATGGTTGACAGAACAATGCGTCTTTGCATGATGCGGCTGCATCTTGATTCACCTGTTCACCAAGAAGGATTGGGCTGCCCTGGGGACTATATGATTGAGGCCTTGATATCATACTCCTTGTATGGAGAAAGCCGCCTTGTCCGTGCAGACTTATCCAGAATTGCAAAATTGCTGCTTCAGCAAAAAGGCTGTCTCCACAATACATCATATGCACTGCTTTGGACCGAAATGGTCAAGGACTACTATATGTACACAGGGGATTTGGCGCTGGTGCGCGATATCTTTCCTGCAATACAGGCTGTGCTTGGCAGGTTCTCTTCCTTTCTCGGAAAAAGCGGCCTTCTGACGAAATGCCCTGACTACAGCTTTATTGACTGGTTCTCTGAAGGAGGAATAAACTATGCCAAACCTCCAGCAGAGCGCGGCATGGCTTGCATGACAGCCTTCTACTACAGGGCATTAAGAAACTCTGCATTCCTTTGCGATGAACTTGGAATGGTTCATGATTATGCCGCACAGGCAGATGATATCAAGCAGGCATTCAATGAAAAATTGTATGACAGTGCCAATTCCTGTTATTGTGATGGCATATCTTTTATTGCTGAAAACAGAAATCCGCTTCGTTGCCCCGATGACACTGGAAAATCAGGCCATTCCATCCATGCGAATGTCCTTGCTGTTTCCTATGGATTGGCGGACAAGGAGCGCATTCCCGTCATCATAGATAGAATCATGGCGGAAATATCATGCAAGCCGCCAAGTCCCTATTTCATGCATTTTGTGTTTGAGGCACTTGAAACTGCAGGTCTTTGGGGAAAGTATGGCTTTGCATTGCTTGGACGCTGGGAAAAACTCTTGAAAGAACATCCCGCCTCCTTGAGGGAATGCTGGGACTGTGGCGATTATTCCCATGCATGGAGTGGCACGCCAGCCTATCAAATATCGCGTTCCATTCTCGGCATAAGCCCCTTGAGGCCTGGCTATTCTATGGTTCGCTTTGCGCCCAGTTTTGGGAACTTGGAATACGTGGAAGGAGATGTTCCTACGATACACGGCATTATCCATGTCTGCCATTGCAACGGCACGACAAGTATAAAGGCTCCAGCAACAATAAAAGTGCAGTGCGAAAAACTATAGCGTTTTCAGCCAGTTGGCCAGCAGGTCAATCCAGTATGACACGGGCTTGCCGTCCGCTGTGACTTTCATGCCGAAGCCGTGGCTTCCCTCCTGGAAGATGTGCATTTCGGCGGGGACGCCAGCGGCATACAGCGCCTGGAAGTAGATTATGGAATTGAATGGCTGCACACCTGGGTCGTCCGCCGCATGGACCAGGAACGCAGGCGGCGTCTGGCTGTCCACAAAGCATTCTGGCGAATAGTATTTCTTCTTGTCGAAGGGGCAGTCTAGGCCAAGGAGGCGTTTGCCTGTGGTTGCGCTTGCCCAAATCTGCTTTTCAATAATTGAGACCACAGGGTATATTGGGATTGAGAAGTCTGGTCTGGCGGAAATGTCCTTAAGTTCGGTGTCATCAAATCTGTTGTACATTGTGGAGACGCAGCAGCACAGGTGCCCTCCTGCGGAAAAGCCCATCACGCCGATTTTGTCCGCGTCGTAGCCATACTTGTCGCTCCAGGAACGAATGAGGCGCATTGCGCGGAGCGCGTCGATAAGCGGGGCGTCGGGCGCGGCGCCGAATACCTCGCCAGGAGCGGGGTCCCTGTATTTCAGGACAAATGCGGAAACGCCGATGCTGTTCAGGAAACGCGCCACGGCAAAGCCCTCGTGGTCAATGGCCAGGTGCTTGTAGCCGCCGCCAGGCAGCACCAGTATCGCCTTTCGGCAATTGTTCTGCGCGGAGGCTGGCAGGCAATACATCGCAGGCTCGCTGACCTGCTCAATCTTGCGGTTGTGGCATGTTGTACCCCGCTCCGTCAGTTTCTCTGGCTCCTCCCAGTGCGGGAGATTGTCCTTGACACCGTCAGGCCACAGTGGAATTGGCTCTGGCATGTCCTCGAGTGCGTCAAGTGTTGTCATGTAGTTTCGTCTTTCCAGCATAATGCTCCTTGTGTTTTTGTGTGTATCTTGTCAATCCGAGATTATTTCATCGAATGCGCGGCACGGCGCAATGCGAAACAGCCCGCTTCTGTTGCGCTTGCTGCGGTCCGCCAGCAGGTATTTGTGCTCCGACAATTCCAGCACCTTCCTCAGCAATCCCGTGTGCAGTTCGTGGTTGGAGGTGGCCTTCTCGTCGCCGACGCCGAATGCCGACATGAATGCCTTGGATATCTCCAAATCCTCCAGCTGCCGCAATGTGGACTGCCCCAGAAACGAGTTCAACTGGATGTCATAGCTGCCGCCAAGCCCGATTCTTACATAATGGGGCGGATATTTGTGGAAATTCTGTATGATTGCCACGGAATTCGTGATAATCGTCAAATTGGAGAATGCCGAGGTCTCCAGCAACTGGGCCAGGTGATACACCGTTGTGGAGGAATCCAGAAAAAGAATGTCGTTCTCTCCTATCAGGGCAAGCGCCTGGCCTGCAATGGCCTCCTTCTTGTCCTGGTTGCAGATTATACGTTCCTGGAACGGAGGATGCACTGGGGAATTTGCCGACGTGTGATGCTCCTGGAACACAACGCCGCCATATACCCTCTGCACCACGTTGCGGAGTGCCAGCTCGGATATGTCCCTGTACATCGTGGCCCCTGATACCTTGAAATGCCTGGCTAATTCCTCTATGGAACAGTACTTCTTCTGCTTCAGGTAATCAACTATGGCAAAACTACGCAGTTTCTTCATGGCTTACGGGAATTATTTATTCTTTTTTGCAAAAACGATGATAAAATATGATAATTTCTCAATATTTCCAATATCTTTATTAATTTTTCTCAATAATCCACATTGAATTATGGTTTTGCGCCTATAAGTTAAAGCACAATTTCAGAGGTGACACCATGGGCAAAATAGATTTTGTAGGACTTGGCTTTTGCAGCACCGACTATCTTGCGTTGCTGCCGGAAATACCCATAGACAACAAGGTGCAGATGCTGCGTCATCTGGTGCAGGGGGGCGGTCCTGCGGCGACTGCGACGGTCGCCGCGGCGCGTCTTGGATTGAGCGCCGCGTTCATAGGCATGATTGGGGATGACGAGCCAGGCAAGTGGATATTGCGTGACTTCGAGGCGGAGAAGGTGTTCACAGGCGGCATGCGTGTCAGGTCAGGCCAGACCTCGCCCATAGCATACTGCTGGGTTGACGCAGGCAGCGGCAAGCGCAGTGTTGCCTGGACACGCGGAACACTGCAGGAACTCCAGGCAGACGAGGTGGATATGGACCTGGTGCGAAACGCCAGGATTCTGCATTTGGACGGGCACAACCCAAAGGCCGCGCTGGCCGCCGCGAAGGAGGCCCGCAAATGCGGCATTCCAGTGCTTCTGGATGCAGGCACCTTGCGGGATGGTGTGCGGGAACTGCTGTCCTACGTGACGATATTGATTGCCTCGGAGTTGTTCGCCAGGCAGTATTCAGGCGAGGAAGACCTGAAGAAAGCACTTTGCAAGTTGGGGGAAATCGGCGCGGAGGTAACTGGCGTCACCATGGGAAAGGATGGCTCCATGGTATTGGATAATGGCAACATCCTGCATTGCCCTGCCTTCAAGATTGACGCTGTCGATACAACGGGCGCGGGGGATGTATATCATGCAGCCTTCGGAGTGCGCTATCTTGAGACGAAAGACCTGATGGAATGCATGAGGTTCGCCTCCGCAGTTTCAGCCCTCAAGTGCCAGCAACTAGGCGGCAGGACAGGCATCCCCACAAGAAAGCAAGTGGATGAGTTTTTGCAATAGTGGACAGTCCACAGTCCAC
>JAFYGL010000615.1 GCA_017543165.1 Victivallales bacterium
GACTGTGGACTGTGGACTGTGGACTGCCAAACGTGGATGGCAGTCACGCGTCCTGACGCGCGGCCAATGGCCGCGCGGAAAGCGTGCGCGCAGAATAGCACTGGGCTTTCGCCCCGCGCACCCAATAGTCCACAGTCCACAGTCCACTAAGTAAAATCAGTGTTATTCTGTGTGAATCGGTGGATAAATTGGAAGATGACAATGCACGCGAAGCAGCACAGCAGGGAGAGCAGGGCGTAGTAGTGCAGGGAGAGTGACTTTAGGAAGATTCCTGCCAGTAGCGTGAGTATCGTTCCAAGAATTGTGCCGTAGAACACGGCGTTTGCGCGGATGAATTTTGTGAAGAGGGCGCATATCATGACAACCAGCAGGGGCGTTCCCATCACATTGACTGTCTTGTTCAGCAGCACAAACATGGATTGCTTGGCGTTTAGGGCGGGCAGCACGAACGCAGCGCAGAGCGTGACTGGAATCGCCAGTAGCAACGTCATTATTGCTGGCGAAATGCGTTTTAGTCTGCCACGTTCAAGAAAGTCCATTGTTATGGTGGCGACGCAACTGTTGAGACCTGAATCTATGCTGGACATGGTGGCGGCAAGAAGTCCAGCGGCAAGAAGTCCAGCCCCTCCAGGCGGGAAGTCCTTGAGCAGCATGCTTATGATTTTGACTGGTGGTGTGCCAGCGGGAAGTCCATTTCTGTGAGCGAACACTGCCAGTGCCAGTCCGAACAATGCCAGAAGCCCGATTGAGACAGTCGCCGCAACTGCATTGAGCCAAAGCCCCCTTTGGGCGGCTGAAAGCGATTTGGCGGACAGGTACCTTTGCATTACCATCTGGTCGCCGCCGAAACGCGTCAGGAATGTGACAAATGAACCCAGCAATGCACTCCATAGCGTGATTCTTATTTGTGGATTGAAGGAAAGATATTGCCAGTCCACAGGCGAAAATGGACGCAGTTTGCCTTGCGAATGCAGTATTTGCCAGAAGTCGCCGCCATGGCATGACAATGCAATGCCAGCGACTATGCTGCCGAACAATACGCAGAACTGCAGCACATCCGTCCACACAACTGCTTTCATGCCGCCTATGGAGGAATATGCTGTGGCGACTATGCTGCACAGCAGCAGAAGCCACAGCAGTTCCATTCCTGTCAGGAGATGCATTATCTTGCTGGACGCGTAAAGGGCGACTGCCATCCAGAACAGGCGCCACACAAGAAACAGCACCGCGCAAAGAAGCCGCACCTTTCCGTCAAAGCGCTCCTCCAGAAAGGCGTAAACGCTGACAGGTCGCCTCTCCAGAAAACGTGGCATCCAGTATTTCGCCACGGGGCATGCAGCCAGGAAGAACGCGGGCAGGGATGCCAGCATGTAAAGCCCCTGGCTGGCAATTTCACCTGGCATTGCCAGATAGTTCACTGCGCTGAATGTGGTCACCATAACGGACAGGCCAATGGGTATCACGCCCAGGCTGCGCCCAGCTAGGAAGAAGTCCTGGCTGCTTTTGCTGACACGCCTGAATATCCAACCAATAACGCAAAGAACTGCAATGTAAATTGCTAGGATAATGTAATCAATAGTTTGCATGGTTTTTATGTGGGCGCCGAGGCGGCGCCCACTCAGGTTGCCTTGGCGGGAAGATGCGCTTTTGGCGGGATGGTGTTTATGTGGGCTCCGAGGCGGCACCCACTTAAATTGGTGATAGTTTGGTTATTAGTGGTTGTATGCATTTGGTTATGTCGCCTGCGCCGATGACTGCCAGGACCGCTGGCGCAAATTGTCGGCAGGTGGCGGCGGCAGTGCTGGCGATGTCCTCTTGATTCTGGGGGAGCATCACGGCAGGGGCCTTGATTTTGTCCAGCAGCAGAGCCTTCAGGTTGGCATGCTGATTGTCCTGTCGCCAGGCACCGAAGGTTTCCACCAGTCCCACCCAGGCGCATTTTGAAAGTGCGCTGGCGAAGCGTGCGCCATAGCGTTCAACTCGTTCCATTCTGTGAGGCTGAAATACCGCCAGAATCTTGCGTCCTGGATATTTTTCCTCAAGTGCCTGGAGTGTTGCCTCCAGTTCGGTTGGGTGATGGGCGTAGTCCTCTACTAGGACAATGCTGCCGTCTGGAGTTCGGTAGCGCTCGGAGAGGCGTCTGGATACGCCAGGGAATGAGGCCAGCGCGGCGAGAGCCAGTGCTTCGTCAATGCCCAGCAAAGTGCATAGCCTCACTGCCACGGCGGCGTTGGTCTTGGTGTGTGTGCCGTACATTCCCGCTGCGGAAATCGGCTGGTCAAGCAGAAGGCAATTTGCCTTGTTGCCAAATAGCCTTTGTGTTGTCTCGGATTTCCAGGCGATGATGTGCCGAGCATTCTGGCAAAGGGACAGGAAGCACTGCTCCAGTGCCTCAGTGCCGCCCAGCGCCCAGCTGTGGTCGTCGTCAATGTTCAGCACAATGGCGTGTGTTACAGGGAAGCGTGCCTGTGTGCCATCGCTTTCATCCACTTCTGTCACCAGAATTGATTGGTCTCCGGCGGCGGCTGGCCTTTCCCATCCATTGACCGTGCCGCCCACGCAATAGCCAGGATTTTTGCCGCAGCATTTCAGAATGTGGGCAATCATGGCTGAAGTGCTGGTCTTGCCGTGGGAGCCAGATATGGCCACTCGAATCGGGAAGTTCTCTGCCAGCAGGTTTAGAAAATCGCCCCTGCGCATTTGTGGAATGGCGGCTTCCTTTGCCTGTAGGCGCTCTGCATCGCTTTCTGGAACGGCTGAGGAATAGACCAGCAATTGCGTTTCCTTGGGCACAGTCCCATGGCCAAGGACAATGTTCGCGCCACGTTTGCGCAATGCGTCAATGTTGGATGATGGGGCAATGTCCGAGCCGCTGACGGAGCAGCCCATGTCCAGCACAATGTGTGCCAGCGCCGTCATGCCGACGCCGCCAATTCCTGTGAAGTGAATGTGTTTGTATTGCATAATTGTTATTTCAACGGCGGGGACGCCGTCGCTACTACCGATGGCGCCCGAATGCGCAGAGGAATTCGTGTTGGGTTGTGTTTGCTATGGCGGTTAGTTCATTGACAGTGATTTTCTCGCTGCCCTGCCGTCCCATGATGACAACTTGGTCGCCTGTCTTTGCATCTGGAATGTCCGTCACGTCAATCATTATCATGCTCATGCAGATGCGCCCCAGTTGATTTGCGCGCTGGCCGTGTATGAGTACCTGGAACTTGTCTGAGATACAGCGCAGCAGTCCGTCATCATAACCTAGTGGCACCACTGCAATGAGGGAATCCCGCTCCAGCGTATGGATGGCACCGTATGAGATGCTGCTTCCCTTGGGCAGTTTCTTCAAGGAGACGATTTCCGTGGTCAGGAACATGGCATCCTGCGTCAGTGGTGTTGTTTCGCCAGGCAGAGTGCATTCAGCGTAGAGGCAGATGCCAGGACGGGCGTATTTGAGTTCTGGAAGCAGATTGTTCAGTAATGCGTCCGAGGCGCAGCAATGGTTTTCATTGCATTGCGGGGGCAGGGCGGCAATTGCGCTGCGGAATGCCGCCACTTGTTTTTGCGCCAGTTGGGAGGCGGGTTCTGTGGCGGTTGCGAAATGGGAATATGCGCCTTTCAGGGTAATGCCTGGCAACGCAAGGAGCGCGGCAATGGCGGCTGGCACGTCATCTGGCGTAAAGCCCAGCCTGCCCATGCCTGTATCAATGGCAATGTGCACATTTGCCTTGTTTCCAGCCTTGACGCATGCCTGCGACAGTGCTTGCGCCTGTTCCAGCGAGAATATGCCGTAGGTCACATTTTGCAGTTGTGCGGCACGCTGCGCTTCGCCTGGCAAGGGCCCCAGCAGCACCCAGATGCAA
>JAFYGL010000616.1 GCA_017543165.1 Victivallales bacterium
ATCCACAGATTTTCACAGATTTTTACAGATTTTCGTATGGCTATGCAGATGCGCTACTTCAGTGCATCTGCATAGCCATACGATGAACGCCATAAAGGCATATCCATATTCATTTCTTTGCGTCTCTGCGTCTCTGCGCCTCTGCGTTAAAAAAAGAGAGATGTGGGCGCCGAGGCGGCGCCCACTCAGGTTGGTTTATGTTACTCTAGTTTCAGGAGGATGTTTTTGCCTTTGGTGAGATTGCGTAGGGTGATTGTATCCGTATAGCCGTAGTCCGTGTTGTCATACGGATTGGTGACATGTTTTTTTGCAGGCAGCTTGATGGTCTTGTCCCCTGGCTTGAAGGGGTGGAATTCCACATACGAATCATTTGCCAGCAGCAGGTCGCCTGGCTCGGCGTATCTGTGTATGCCTGCAATGCCATAGACGCGGGCGAGCAGCTTGTTGTCAGGCGGAAGCAGTGACCACATCATGCGTCCCTTCTGAGCGAATACTGGTGATTTGCCTGCGTATTCGATTGAAACGCCGTCATCTGGCTGGACCGCCAGCATGGGCTTGACCTCGTATTTCCGTACCATTTCCCCTTTGCGGTTCTCCTTGAAGGTGAAGCCAGTAAGGGCCTTCATATTGTCAACGGCAACTGCCATTGACTTCATGTAGCCAGGCGCATATTGCCACAATGCCCAGGCGTTGTTCTTTGCCAGTTTTGCCTGTATGACCTGCCGTTGCTTGTCTGTTATGGACCAAGCATTGAGGAATACATACAACTTGTAGTTAGGCATATTGGGATCTTCCAAATCTTCCAGAAGGTGGACCTTGAAGGGTGCGCCAGCGGAGTGTGCCGCCTGGTATGTGCCCCAGACGTGGTTTACCACGAATCGACCGAAATAGTCCTGCAACCATGCCAGGGCATATATGGAATCCTTCTCATCAAGCACAAGAGCGACTTCGGATACATCCTTGCGCTCCTTGCTGGCTTGCGCCAGGGTCTTGTTGTCCAGGGCGATTTGCTCCAGGACGCATTGCTGGTGGAAGCCGTGCTTTGCTTCCAGTGCCATGAACCAGGCGCCGTACATGTCGGCAAGTGTGTAGCCAACGCTTCTGTGAATGACCTGGCTGGTCTCCTCTGGCGTGGCAGTTCTGCCCCATTCCAGGCGTGTGTGGAAATGGGTGCGCAGGTCATCTTCGCGCCATACCATCTTGTTGTAGAGCAGGCCGCTGCCAGAGTAGCCTGCGATGTTTATGCCAGGTTCACCGCCGCGTCTGTGGAGGTAGTCTATTGGGGTGCAGATGCCGTCAATGTAAGGAGAGCGCAATGCCTCCGCCACGAACTGCTGGCCTCCAGTGTGCAAGATGCTCTGCCTTCCTGCGTAGTACAGGGAATATCCGAAATATGTGGTGATGAGCCTGCCTTTTGGGGCGGCCTTTCTTGCCGCGCCGCAGATCATGTCGAAGCCCAGCTTTGTCCTGTAGTTGAGGTACTTCCTGAAATCCAGGGTCTTCGTGCCGACTGTGGCATAATCCCGGAAGAAGCCGTTCTCCGCAGCGGTTCTCTCAATGTTTGTGGGGACTTCAACAGTGTCAAATGTGACTTTGGCATCCTTCCATGCGGAGCGCAAAGCCGCCTCGTCACCCTTGTACTTTTCACGCAGAAATTTGCGGAAAGACTCAAGTGTCCTGAGGGAATATCCTGGCAGGCCGCTGAAGGTGCCAGGCCAGTACCACTCCGCGGAATCACCGCAGGTCACGTGGTAGGAGAGGATGTGCCTGGCGTATTTTGATGCCTCCATTTCCTTCACGAAACGGCTGACCATATTGGTGGACAGCTCTAGCCACTTGTCCGATGAAAACGGGCCGCCGAATGTCTTGACGGGCTTTTTCCCCAGTTCTGGGTGGTGCCTGTCCAGCAGGTATTGCTCCAGTTCATCTGGGTATTTTTGCAGCCACCAGTTTGACTGGGCGACTGGAATTACCACGAAGAAAAGCGCATCCGGGTCTGCCTCCAGGATGTTGTCAAAGTATTTGAAATAGTATCTTTGCAGGTCGATGGTGTTTTCGTCCAGCCAGAATCTGTCAGGTATGACGTTTCCGACGCGGTATATCATGGCGCCAGCGGCTGCCATGTCCCTGTTCATTTCTGCGTTTTTGCTGTCTGGATTGCTTTGCCATGCCACCTGGGGCAGCAGTTTGCCATTGGCGTAGAGCGAAAGGGCGCGTGGATTTCCCCGCAGTTCAACATTTAACTTATCCCAGTCCGCTGGTGCTTGTTTCTTGGATAGATATTGCTCTGTGATGGGCATTCTCTGCTTGAATTCAGGGTCTGCCTGTTTCATGATGGGGGAGTAGTATGCCTTGATGGGCTTCAGATTATGCACCTCGCCTGGTTTGAGGCCAGCTGGCACCTGGTCGCAGTCCCAGCTGATTTCGGCCTCGGACAGTGCGGCTGGATAAACACGGAACGTGCGCAGCAGCATGTCCGCTGAGAACTGATTGTCCTCTTCGCCCTCGACTCTGGCGCCGCCGATGTAGAGGGGCCTGCCTGATGTGAGTAGTTTGCGTGGTGCCTTCTGTACGCGCTCGCCTACAGGAATGCCGTTGATGTAGGTGCGTGTTGTTCCCTTGTCATATACTGCGGCAAAATGCATGAACGCATCTTTGGGGAGCAGATTCCTGGGGTCGTGCTTCACCCATTCTGGATCCTGGTAGCGGTAGTTTCCTGCATAGTAGTTTCCAACGGAAATGAGGCCGCCGAAGGCTGTCTTGAATTCAGGGACAGAGGCGTTGAATTCAATTGAGAAGTC
>JAFYGL010000617.1 GCA_017543165.1 Victivallales bacterium
ATATTCCCGTTAACACTTTTGACTTCGTAACACCGTCTCCAATCTCCATAAAGGAAAGGTCGAGCGTTCCACCTCCCAGGTCAACCACCACCGCTTTAGTCTCATCTTTGCTGGCATTTTTCCCCAAAAAGTATTTTATCGCTGCCGCAGTAGGCTCATGAATAAGACGCACTACTTCTACTCCGGCGATTTCAGCCGCCGTTCTCGTGGCCTGCTTACGGGCACTGTCGTAAAATGCTGGCACAGTGAGGATTGCTTTCTGAAGCAGTTCGTTTGGTTTATTCTCTTCAACCAATTGATTTAGCGCCTCCTTGGACAATGACAACTGTTTCTGGTGGAGCATTTCCACCAGGCGATTCCGTCTCCATTCCTGCAAATAAACCAATGCATTTTGCCTGACATGGTCGATGATTAATGCGGCGATTTCCTCTGGACGATATTTGCGTCCCTGCAATGTCACATCAGAGTTCCTTACTCCAAGCACCCGCTTGCTGAAGCACACCACATGCCCCGCATGGAGGATGCCATAACGACGGGCGGCCTCACCGTACAGATAATTCCCCTGCTCATCAACTCCCCAGCAGGAAGGTTCGCAATACCCGTCACTGCTCCCAGGCACAGGTATGATTTCCGTGGTCTGATTTTTCTTATTGAAGAGAGCCCCGACGGAATTCGTCGTGCCAAAGTCAATGCCCAGATAAGGCGAATAGGTTTCCTTCAGCTCCTTATCGACTTCGACGAGACACTCTCTTGCCTTGTCTATGCAGCCGTTTTGGAGTTTTTCAAGAATCTCCGCCGCTTTCTGCTCCAATTCGGGCAATTGGTAATTTCTGGCCAGATTCTTTGCGCGTTCAACATCAGTGACAACATTGGATTCTAGAAGAAGATTCACTGCGTCTTCTGCCCGCCCGCATTTGCAGGACAACTCAATCACATGTTCCCGACCCGCTTCGCCTGTTTTCCAATAGCACTCCAGTGCCTTTCTGTACTGCTCAAGTTCCTCGTAGATTGAGGCGGCCTCTAAATACTCTTGCAGCTCTTCATATAAATGAGCCGCCTCCACCAGATTTCCACCATTCTTGTGCAACGAGGCAAGTTTCCTTTTTACCTCCAAGTCGTCGCCTGATGTATTATCCTTTGAAACAAGGGCTATGGCACGATGATAGAGATTGGCCTTTTCATATAGTTCCGCAGCCCACTGATAGTCCTTGAGTACTTCTTCAGCTATCTTCCCCGCCTGGTCGAAATTGCCTACCTTTGCCTCCAGCGAAGCAAGCCGTCTATACTGCTCGCGCAAAGCATCCAGAGACAAGTTTGAGCGTGTGATTTCCTCAACATGTTTCCTTGCTGCTTCCACAACCTTGGTAGGCATTGAGGCAGATTCCGAACAGAATGCAGCGACCTCCATTGCCTGCTCAAACTGTTTGTCTTGCAAATGCGTCTGAAACTTGCGCAGTGCGGCCTCCTGTATCTTGTCGCGCTTCGACTTCTGGAAATCGTCGGAAAAGGTATCCACCATTTTTTTCGCTTCTTCAAACTCACCCAATCCAAGAAGATAGTCAAAACGCAGTTCCTTGTACTTTTCTTCAATCCCAAATATCCAGCAAAGGGAAATCGCCTCCGTCACACGATTTCCTTCCTTCAATTTCTCCGCAGCCTCAACCATGTTCGAGAAGAATTGCAGTGTCACTCCATCGGAAGAGACCCGAATTCTCTGGCCGTGGTCACGTACCATGTCCGCCAAAAGTTGCCATTGCTTGTTCTTATAGAAATACCCGCAGCCATAGATGAACTCCTCCCGTAATTCCACTGTGTCTTTAGCCGCCCTCAGACGCTCAATAATCCTTGCGTTGACATCAGAAGTGGATTTGAAACGATCCAGAAAATGAGGCAATGTCGATGAGAACAATCTCATGGCTGTGTATCCTTTGATTATAGAGGTAATTACTTGCAACAAAATGACTTGATTTAGAATATAATAACATTATTGCATAATACAAATGCAAAATAAAAAAGAATCGTGAAAAAAACAGTGCTCTATTTCAATTGAAACCCCAAAGGGCTAATGGAGTTTTCAAGATGTTTTTTGCAAATGGCGACACGCATTCCCTCGTATTCAAGGAACCATTCACGGAAAAGCAGCTCAAAAGAACAGTGCAGATGTATTCGAATGAAATCAATTAAGCACTAATCACCCATCTGCGCTGTTCAACTCCTCCAAAGAGGAGAAGCGTTTCACGCCCTTGTCCTTGAAGCGGAAGATGGCGTTGCAGCCCTTGACGGTGGTGAGGCGGTGCGCCACGATGACGAGGGTGTGAGTGCCGCGCAATGTTTCGATGGCAGACATGACGGCAGCCTCCGTCTCGTTGTCCAGCGCGGAGGTAGCCTCGTCGAAGACCAGCACAGAAGGATTGCGGTAAAGGGCGCGTGCTATGCCGATGCGCTGGCGCTGCCCGCCCGAAAGGCGAGTACCGCGCTCGCCGATGACCGTCTCCTCCTTCTCGGGGAGGGTGGCGATGAATTCCTCCAGGCTGGCGGCTCGGATGGCGCGCTGCAAGGCGGCTTCATCGACTTGACTGCGGTCAAAGCACATCGTGATGTTGGCGCGTATGGTGTCGTCGAAGAGATAGATGTCCTGCGGCACGAAGCCGATGTTGCTTCGCCAGCCGCCAAGGTTTGCGAAGATATCATGGCCATCCGCGAGGATACGCCCTGCCGTGGGCTGGAAGAGCCCCAACAGCAATTCGGCCATCGTGGTCTTGCCAGAGCCCGTGGCCCCCACAAAGGCAACGGAGCTGCCGCGCGGGAGGTCGAAGGAAACATTCTCCAGCACATTTGTCTCGGCGTCGGGGTAAGCAAAGGAAAGTCCTTGCACGGTTATTTTTTCGTTCAGAGGCAGCGGTGTCGTGCGCACATTGGCCTTCTGCTCCAAAGAACCGCTCTCCTCAAGCTGGCGGATATGGGAGGCAAGCTCGCCAAGAACAGGGGAATTGTAGCGGATGTTCGTGAACTGGAGCATCAGCTCTGTCATGCATCCCTTCAGGCGGGCCAGGCAGACCGCCAGCAGCGAGAGCACGGGGGCAACCTCCTGCACACGCCGCCCACGGAAGAGTAGAAAGCTCATCGCACCAAGAAGCACCAGCACCGTGAGCAGCTCCATAAC
>JAFYGL010000618.1 GCA_017543165.1 Victivallales bacterium
CAGCCAGAACCATAAAAACCCTTGGGTCCTTTTCCGCTATCTTCAGCAGTTCCTGGTTAAATGCCTTTCTCATATTGCGCCTATGCCTCTTCTATCTCCTGGATTGCCTTGTCACGGAGCTCCTCTGTCAGGCCTCCGTAATGCCACTTGTAGTCGTTCTCCATGAAGCTCACGCCCTTGCCCTTGACTGTGCGGAATATTATTGCCGTGGGCTTGCCTGTCTCAAGCGGGACGCGCTTCAACGCCGCCTCTATCGCCTCGAGGTCGTGTCCGTCCGTCTCGATTGCGCGCCAGCCGAACACCTCCAGCTTGGGGATAAGCGGCTCCAGGTTGATTATGTCCTCGGATTTGCCAAGCGCCTGAAGGCGGTTGTAGTCCACCAGCATCACAAGGTTGTCCCAGTGGTGCTGGGCAGCCAGCATTATCGCCTCCCAGGTGGAGCCCTCGTTCAGGTCGCCGTCACTGCTTAGCACGAATATCCTGTGCGGCTTGCCCGCCTGCTTTGCAGCCATGGCCATTCCGCAGGCTACGGGAAGCCCGTGCCCTAGTGACCCCGTGGAGAACTCCACGCCTGGGATGTGGTGCGAGATGTGCCCGCTCAGCTTGCCGTCGTCGCAGTAGTAGCGGCCAAGCCATTCCAGCGGGAAATAGCCCAGCTCAGCCAGGCAGGCAAGCAATGCCGCGCCGCCGTGCCCCTTGCTTAGTATGAAGCGGTCCCTGTCCGCCTTTTTGGGCGCCTTCGGGTCAACGTTCAGAATGCTGGTGTAGAGGACCGGATAGATGTCCGCCGTTGAAAGCATGCTGCCGATGTGCCCGCTCTTTCCGGCGCATACCATCTTCAGGCAGTGTATGCGAATTTTCTTCGCAAGCTCCTTGCAGAACTTCAATTGCTCTTTTTCCATGTTTTGTCTCTCCTTCTTTGATGAATGGCAACGATGTTTTTTTCACTCGGTAATTATATCATAGAATCAGTGAAACGCAATAGGAGCCAATGCTATTTTTTTATGTAGAAATTTTGTTTATTAAATATTTTCTGGCTAAAATATTAAATGTATTTCAATATGAAAATAAATAAAAAGACTAAACGGGCCAGGGAGACGCTGTCCCCTGGCCCGTTTAGTCCCTTAAGTCCCTGTTAGCCATCCAGCCTTGGGCATGCCTTGTTGAAGGCGTCTGGCGATGACAATAGCTTGTCCACCACCATCAGTGTCGCGCCAGCCGCCTCATTTCCGCCGCCTTCCTGGAATACCATCTTCATGGCGTGGTTTGCGCTCTCGAACAGCAGGCTGCGCACACTTTCCTCCAATTTCCGCTGGAAGGTCTTGCCCAGGAAAAGCAGGTCGCCCGTCAGTATCAGCGAATCTGGGAAGCAGTTGTTGGCCTGGTTGGCCAATGCGATTGCCAGATAGCGCAGGACATTGTCCACAATACCGACTGCCTTCTCCTCGCCTTCCTCATATTTTCTGCCCAGTTCCCGCATGGACATGTCAGGTCTGCCATATTCCTGCCTGGCGCATTTGAGGACAGCCTTGACCGAGCATCTTGTCTCCAGGCATCCCCGCCGCCCGCAGGAGCAGGGCAATCCGTCTGGCTCGCAGATATTGTGCCCCAGCTCGCCGCCATGCTGGTTGCGGCTCATTACGATTTCACCTTTGCAGCTCATGGCCAGGCCGATGCCGCGCCCCAGGTGCACAAGAAGCACGTTTCCCTTTGCAAGTTCAGGATGGGTATGGAGTTCGTAATGCATCTTGCAAATCATCATGTCCGCGAATAGGGGTTGCAGCTTGAAGTTGTCCAGAAAATGCTGTTTCATGTCAAAGCCGCCTTGTGTTGGAAAATTGGCTGCGTTGCTCATGATGATGCCTTCCTTGTCCACCAGTGGTCCGAATGTGGAGATGCCCACGCCAGCCAGCCTCATATCCTGCATAGCCAGCATGCGCGAGACCATTTCGTCCAATGCGGAAAGGTATTCCTCCCAGCCTACCTCCGACCCAAAACTGTGCTCGGACTGGTTGCGGGGCTTTCCCTGCAAATTGGAAAGTGTGGCAATAATGATGTTGGGCCTGAGGGAAATGCCCAGCACCAGGGCGCCCTGGTCCGAAAGCACCAGTTTTTCTCTCGGGCGCCCGTGGGCTGCCTCAGTCTTTCCCGCGCTTTTCACCAGTCCGCGGGACATGAGGTCCTGTATGGCGCGGGTCACTGCCGTGTTGTCGCAGCCCACCACCTTGGCAAGTTCCACCCGCGAATAGCCATTGTGGTTCAGCAATGCTCGCAATATGGCCAGGGTGTTCCTGACGCGTATGTCGTTCAACAATAATAGACTGCTTTTCTCCATGGCCATGCTCGGAAAGTTATCTTTATCTGCGTTTCTTGGGGAAGCCGTATGCGAAGTCATCTTCCTTGAATCCATAGAGGTCAAGCAGCAGTTCGGATGCGGCTATGTCGGCGCGGTTGCTGTGTGCGGCATGCTGGTCTGTGCCGAAGGTGAACTTGACTCCCATTTCACGCCACTGCGCAAGCTGGCGCCAGCGTATGTCGCGGTACTCCGAGGGGCAGGCTGGTGAATTTAGGTCGCCTGAATTGATTTCGGCGCAAGTGCCGTTTTTCACCAGCGCCTCGCCCAGTTTTTCATTCATCCAGTCAGGTATCTTTGCGAATACCGAATAGTCAGTGACGCTTTTTTCGCTCTTGGGATGGCCAGGAAAACCATGGGAGTCCGCCCAGTTATGCGCTACTTCAAGTGGATACCAGGGATGCGCGAGGATGTCTATCAGCGGATTCTCCGCCAGAAACATCATCTGCCTGAATAGGTCGTCCAGCGCCTCCTCCAGTGTATAGGTTGTCTTCAACGGCCAGTGCACACCGCCAATGGTGTATTCAATGCCACATTGCTTCAGTGTCGCCTCGTCTATGTCCAAATATGGGGAAAAATCCGCGCCCTCTGGCGGCAGATTGAAGCGCAGCGCATAGACTGGGTCATCGCCAATGGCCTCGTAATTCCCTGTCCTTATTGCATCGCATTCCCATTTCGCAACGCAGGTGATTTCAATGCCAAAATGGAATTCTGGAGGGCGGGACCAGGAGCGGAAGTCATTTGCCGCGCTCTGTATGTCGCAAAGGTTGTAGCGTGTGTGGAAGTGGTCGCTCAAGCCGAATTCAGTCATTCCGCAGGCAAGCATTTCCTTCTGGATGTCATTTATTGTGGCGCACGCGCTGTCGCAGGAATGCAATGAATGGATATGAAGATTCTGACGTATTTTCATTTTTCAATCAATAAATCTGATAGTCCTTTTTCACAGTCAAATCCGCCTCCAGGGGCAGCCAATGGGCGCCAGGCGCCAGGCTCTCCGCACATGCGGGAACTTTTGCCTTGCCCTTCCATCTGCGGAACAACTGGCGCTTGCCTATGCGCCTGGCTGACCAGCCCCTCACATACAGGCTCGCCAGTTCCGCGGATGTGAGGTAGCACGCGCCTTCCTTGTCCAATGCCTGGAGCAGGGCCTCCAGTCTTTCATAGCCTGCCTCCTCGCTGGCTTCGCTCAGGCTACAGTAGTTGTTCCTGTGCATTGAGATGATGGCAGGCTCCTTGTAAAGGCGATGCGCATTGTGAATAGTACGGAGCACCTCCTCCAGCGGAGTGCCTGTCTCGCAGAACACATTCCTGGTCAGATATGCGCAATCCGCCATTGGGCGGCAGTCCCCGATACGGGCATACACGTCCTGCATGTTCCAGGGCTTGTTGTAGTACACGACCACATCGCCTGAATTGACACGGCAGTTCTTCAGGGAGACTGCCACGCATCCCATGGCCTGCCATAGCAGCTCCGTCTCGGGATATGCGTCACTGGTGACTGCGGCACTTGGATATCGGCCAAATGCCTGGCGGAAACGTTCAAAGCCAGTTACAATGAAGTCCATCTGCTCGGAAATGCTGTATCCATGGAATTCAGGCAGGTGCTTGCCCTGGTAATACGTGCCCAGGGCGAACAGTTTCCGCGCCAAATCACCGTCCTTGGACTTTTCGCGGAGCAATTCCAGCCACAGGCGCGGGCTTGTATGGTGCAGCATGGCATGGTATTCAGGGCACCATACACCCTGCTCAATGCCCTGCCGCATTGCATCCAGAATGCCTTTGCCATTCCAGCCTGGAGGGAAGCCCTCGCAAATTGAGATGTCCTTGTACAGTGTGAAGCCGCTGTCCTCAATTGCCTTGAAGTCAGGATTCCCTGTGCAGGTGAATGCGGTGAACACTGGTGGCGCGCCGTCTGCGCCTGCGTGTGAGGCAAGCAATTTGAACAGCCGTCTCAAGTCAGCGGGCGTTTCCAGGCGGGAGGAATAAAATGCCGTGGATTTGGATTCAGCGAGGATGCGCTTGTATTCATCCACTTTCTCCCTGTTGGGCAGCACCTCGCAGGCGCACCAGTCGTCGCTCTCGATGACGACAATCGGGCATTCCTTCAAATCAGGCTCAAAATGGCGTTCGTATTTCATGGCTTTGCTTATCTCAGTTGTTTCATGATTGAGGCGGCGCAATTGCTGGTGATTGAATCCACGCCGTCTGCGATGAGTTCCCTGGCGCGGTCAACGTTGTCAATGGTCCATGACGCGAAGAAGAAGCCCGCGTCCTTGACCTGTGAGATGAAGTCCTGGTTCACCAGGCGGGGCATTGAGTACAGGTCAATGCCATCAGCCTTGCAGTCCTTCAGTTGCTGGATGAGTTCCTTTGCGGTGATGGGCTTCTCGTCCGAGCAGCTGGAGAGCCAGAGCGTGCGCAGCGAGGGGCGCTGCTGCTTGGAGGCGTAGCAGACCTCCTGCCCGAAGCAAATCATGGTAATACGCTCCTGCGGGATGCCTGACGCATCAATGATGTCATACATGGCGGGGATGATTTCCACGTTGCCGCGCTTGATTTCGATGTAGATCTGCATGTCGCCCTTGAGGCATTCCATTGTCTCCTTGAGCAGCGGGATTTTCTCGCCAGCATATTGCTCCTTGCCATTGGAGAAGTCCCAGCTGCGCAGGGTATTGAAGTCGGTGGCGGTGACCAGCGCATCATGCCCTGAGGTGCGCTTTGCATTTTCATCGTGGCAGCACACGACCTTGCCGTCCGATGTGAAATAAATGTCGCACTCGATGCCGTCCGTGCCCCGTTCCGCTGCAAGCCTGAATGCGGACAATGTGTTTTCGGGTGCATCGCAGGATTCGCCTCTGTGTGAAATGAAAGTGACTGACATGTTTTTGTTCCTTGAAAATGTTATAAGTTCAAAAGCCTTCTTGCGTTTTTGTGCGCGATTTTCTGGAATGCCTCTTCCGAAAGGGAGCCTTCCCGCCTGAGTTCCAGCAGGAAGTCATCCATGCCCAGAATGCCGCCCGCCTGGCATATGTCCGTGCCGTACATGAGCCTGTCCTGGAATTCGTTGAGGAATTTGATGGCGTTGTCCTTGTCCCTGGTCATGGCGAAGAATGCGCTGCCTGCGGAAAGGTCCGCCCACATGTTCGGGTATTCCCTGAATATCCTGTACAAGGCGCCTTCGCCATGCACAGGATGCTTGATGTAGCAGATGCCGCGGTTGTCTCCAGGCTCCAGTCTGGCTATTTCATGCCAATAGGAGGGGCCATGCCCCACGATGGTCAGTTTCGGGAACTGCCTGAGGCAATATTGCAGCTGCGGCAGGCCCTCGTCGTCATACAGCCCGTATGTGCCGCCGATTCTGGTCGAGATGTCAAATGTCAGCGGAAAGCCGTATTCCTCCACTTGCCTGAAGAAATTGAGCACCAGCGGGTCCTTGAATGGCAGGTTGGGCATGAATTCGCCGATGCCCTTGTAGCCATGCTCCTTGTACCAGGAGAGCCATGGCGAGAAGTCGGTCTTCGGGGAGTTGCCGATGCCTCTGGGGTCCAGGTTGCAGAATGGTATGAATCGCCCTGGATAGCGTTTGCAGGTCTCCAATATCTCCTCGTTGGACTGCGGCAGATACACCTCTGGCCCAATCAGGGGCATGAGCGCCCCGCATTCTATCTGGTGCCTGTCGTATATGTCGATAATGTCCTGTGGATTTGCGAATTGCGTAATGCCGTCCTGCCTGGGACCAGGGAAAAGGTAGGCGTGAACATGCATGTCAATAAACATAATTATTCTCCCGTGCAAATACCATTGAAATTAGGCATAATATAACCACTTGTGGTGTTATAACCACGCGATGCTTCCGGCTGGGCGCGTTTTTCCGCGCGGTCATTGGCCGCGCGTCAGGACGTGATGTTTCCATACGCGCTCGGCTAAGCGCGATTTTCCGCGCGGCCATTGGCCGCGCGTCAGGACGTTATGTTTCCATATGGTTGTTGTCATGCATAGCCAGGTGGGGATGGAAGTCCCACGTCCTGACGCGCGCCGCGCGGAAAACCACGCCCAGCCAAGGGTCGCATGGAAACATCGCGTCCTGACGCACAGATAGAATCCCAGTTCTGCAAGTATTTATGTTTTTTTGTATGTAAAAAAGAATGAATTGAATTATATTACGCCAATCTTTTGTACTTTTCAGCATAAAATAGCAACGAATGACAGACAATCCCGTAAAAGTTTATTTCCTTGGGTCGGGTGCCATAAGCATACCCATACTCGACGGGCTTTTGCGGTCTGAAGAAGTCAAGGTTGTCGGCGTTGGTTCGCAATGCAAGGTGCAGAAGGATGCAAGCAAGCCAATCCGCACAATGACCACGCCGCTGATA
>JAFYGL010000619.1 GCA_017543165.1 Victivallales bacterium
ACCCCTTAAATATCCCGTTTTCAGCCGCATTCGCGGCTGAAAACATCTGTGTAATCTGTGTAATCTGTGGTTTCTAAAAGAAGCCTTTAGTTAACTACCCTCTTAAGGAACATAGCGTTTTATTTCATCTCCAAGGGCAAAAACATGATAAAAAAACTCATCGTTTTTCTGACCAGCTCGCTGCTGGCAATGGGATACCAGTTGTCGGACAAGACCTTGACCCGTCTGGGCAAGATGCCTGCCCCACCTGCCATTGACGGCAGAATCGCCCTCGGCGAATGGGACTGCGCTTCCACGACTTTCGGCGGCATCAACCCCCAAAATGGCCTGATGACCTACAGGGAAAGCAATTTCCGCCTTGGATACGACGATGATTTCATCTATTTCGCCTGCACCAGCGAATTGCCCATTCCCCCGCAGCAACTCGAAGAAAACGACACCGTGGAACTCATCCTCCTGCCGCCAGGAGCGGACAAGCCCCACGGCATCAAGGCCAACAGCCAAGGCAAGGGCATTCTTCCCGAAGGCACACGGATTGCAAATGATTTCTATGCGGACACGCTCACCAGCTATCTACGAAAATGCTGGACAGTGGAGATGGCAATTCCAATCAAGGCATTTGGGATAGAAAGCATCGAAAACGGCAAACCCTGGGGACTCCAGATGAAACGCTACTGGACCAGCATGCCAGAAACTGGCTGCTGGCACCACACCTCATCAAATGACGAACTTGGAACTTTCATTCCTGACAGCACCGCACCAGCCATCAGTTTTGACGGCTTCGGCCACTCCGTTTACAGGGACAGCAGCAATTATATCTGGACCCACAGGATAGAAAACACCACTGGCAGCCCCATTGAAATCAAGTCCAGCTCCGAGGTACATGCGTTCAACAATCCGCCCACCCTGGACATGATTAACCTGGAGACGCTCGGCGAGGCCAGGAGGGTCCCCCTCGAACCACGGCAGCAGACTATACAGGCTGGCAAGACTGGCTATGTGGAGCTCTACCTGATGGCGCAGTTCGTCGGGACACGCCAGATCTATTCCCACTTCCAGGATGCCAGGACAGGCACCCTCTTCTATAGGCGGAGGATGTACTGGGACGTTGCCAAGTCCAAGAAAACCACCTTCAAGGACGAGAAGGGACTGCCATACGTTTGCTCCGCCTTCTATCCCAGCTACGGCAACAAGCTGAAGGTGGCGTGCGTCTTCTCCAAGACGCTGCCCTGCATGAAGGCGGTTGTGGAGGTGAAAGACGAAAACGGCAAGGTGCTGAAAAGCTACAGCCGCTCCAACGGTGACCGTCCAGTGGCAGACTTCGAGGAAGAGACAACCCTGCCCAACCTGCCGCTTGGCAAGTACTTCGTCACCATGACCGCCACGGACGCGCAGGGCAGACAATACACGCAGACACGCACCTTCGAGAATGCCAAGTTCCCCTGGCAGGGCAACACAATCGGCTGCGACCGCATCATAATCCCGCCATTCAAGCCACTGGAGGTAAAGAAAGAGAGCCATGAGGTCCATGCGCTTATGACTGGCTACCGCATCGGTGGCGAGCTCTGGGACAGAATATACGCGCAGGAGTTTCCCGCCTCCCAGCGGGAGAACATCCTAGCCGCCCCTATCCGCTTCCTACTGAACGGCAACCCCTTCGGCAATGCCAGCTGCAAGTTGATTTCAAAGGAGGAGGACAAGGTCGTCTATGAAACACAAGCCTCCACGGATGAGGCGGCGATGACCATTACCCAGGAATACGACTTCGACGGTTTCTGCAAGGCGGACATCAAGATTGTGCCGAAAGGCACCCTGCAAGTTAATGACTTCAGGCTGGAGATTCCACTGCGCAACGACATCGTCAAATACTACTCTTCAACAGGCCATGCAGGCGCCAGAAGCGGCAACGCGCCAGACTTGAGCATCCCCGCTGGCGAAGGAGAACTCGACCTCAAGGGCATCAAGTTCGTGAAGGGGGCTCCCGCAATGTATTTCTGGCTAGGAGGCATTTACAAAGGCTTCTGTATCATCAACGACCTGCCGCAGCACTTCAATTTGCAGGAGGACCAGGGCAATGTGAGCGTCACCAGAAAAGGGAACACGGTTACATTCAACTACATCATTGTGAACAAGGGCACATTATGGCAGGAGCCCCTTTCATACACCTTTGGCTTCGAGCCCACGCCCGTCAAGCCGCAGGCTGAAGGCCTCCGTGCCATCGGCGAATACATGTACGACTATCCGCAGCCCAAGGGCGCCATCTGGGCCACCATGAGAGTGCATGGAAGCATCGTCAACAACATGGTTTTCCCGCCAGGACAGCTTATTAACAACGACGATTCATACCTGGACTTCGTCTTTGCGCACAGGGGAAAGCCTGTTTCCGACAAGGAAAGACTTGCCTTCGTGGATGATTTCATGGCGCGCAACGGCGAATGGATTCGCAAGAAAATGCCAACTGTGTCATTGGCGCCATTGCTAAATACGCTCAAAAACAAGCGCCACCTCGGCGTGGACAAGTTCATCATGTACAACGACCCGCTTCTCTATTCCTGCCTCTGGCCAGAGGCCGAAATGTACAAGGCGGAATGGCTTCCATGGGACTATCCTGCAGACGACGCCATCAATGAATACGCCTGCACACACAACAAGTCGTACATGGACAAGCTGCTCTGGTATATGCGGGAGAAGGCAAGGCGCGGCTTTGACGGC
>JAFYGL010000620.1 GCA_017543165.1 Victivallales bacterium
AACTAGCGCAAAATGCGCAATGAGATGTTTTGCAGTGGCGAAGAAAACGGATTGAGCTGTATGAACATACAGCGAAATACGTTTTCAAAGCCAATGCAAACATATCGAAGCGCATTTTGATGATAGTTTTGAAATTACCTCGTAAGATAATGTCCGCAACATAACTTGCAAGGACACAAATGGCAATAAGCTTCGCTGCTCCGCGCGGTTTCACGCGTCCATGTGGTCCGCAGAACAACCACGCATGCCAACTGCCCCATGGAAACATCCCGTCCTGACGCACGGCCACTGGCCGCGCGAACAACCCGCGCGGCTAAACAAGCCAGCCCAGGTCGTCTGGGTTGAAGTCCGCATGCGTCAGGCGGCTTGGCAGCGGGTGTTGTTCCTGCCATGCAAAGCCCTCGCCAAACACGTTTATCCTGTAGGGAAATCCATCCACATGCAGCCCCTGGAAAATCAGCAGCGGCACATTAACTACAATGTCGTTGCCTTGGCGTGTTGCGCTGACGCATGCCTTCTCGCCGTAATGGCGCTTTGCCGTGTATGCGCCTGGCCGCGTGGCGACATTGCCTGCGGCGTCCAGCATGACCAGGAACGGCATCCACAATCTGCAAGGCTCAATGTAGATGCTGCATTTCCTGCCCGCCACATTGATGAGCCTGATTTGCATTGTGCCGCCTTCCACGCATGCGCTCCAGGCCGTGTCATTCTGCATTTTGTTTAAGCAGTTGCAGGTGGCGACTGCCCCAGTCGGCTTTCTGCCAGTGTATTCATCAATCCACGGCGCATTTATGTCGAAGGCATTGAAATCCTCGTCCAGCAGTTTCTTTAGCAATTCAATTCTCTTTTCCAGTTTTTCAGGGAAGAAGAGGTATCCTTCCGCCTCGGAGTGGTAGCCGATGCGGCTGTCCTGTAGGCAAATCTCCCTCATTGTCTCTGAGTTCTTGATTTCGTCCAGTACCAGCTGCCTCATTTCTGGGCGAAGGTCCTTGTGCTGCTGAAGCATTGTCTCACGCAGCTGGTAGAACCGCAGCACATTGCAGGTGCTTGCCATTTGCAGGGAGATTGCCTTGGCGAGGCGTATGTCCGCAATGCGGTCAGGCGCCTCCTTGTATGCGGGCGCCAATTCTTCCATAATCTGCATGCCCTGCCTCCATGTATTGCTCATCTCATCGCAAAGCGTGAGTATTTCCAGCAACGTGTGGTTGTAGCCGATGCATTCGCCTATGCGGTCGCCGCTGCAACGCGGGAAGCGCTCCAGCACCCAGGTCTGGGAAATGGGCTGGTCAACAGGGAACAAATGCAATGGCCAGGCAATGGAGTTGTGCAGCGGACCATACCACTCGAACATGATGTTGCCAGGAAAGAGCCTGTATGACTGGGAGAAAAGCTGCCACGCGCGGGCCGCTTTTTGCGCATCTTTGCCCCAGAAGGGACGCGCCAGCTCCTCCAGAAATTGCTCCGCACTGCTCGGAAATGGCAGGAATGACAGCTTGCCAGCCGCATTGTTCATAAGCCCTGGATAGTTGCCGAAATACCAGCATTGCATGGCGGCGGCGATATTGTGCTTCTCCATGAAGGAATATTTGAGATAGAGGTTCTCTGGCACTGGGATGAATGGAACAGATGCGTCCTCATGTGAGCAGCCAACCTGGAGTTTTGCGGCCAGATGCGGCGCGGCCTCGCTTGCCTCGGCAAACAACTGCGAGGGTCCTACAAATGCCAGCGAGTAGTCCGACACCAGGCGCTCCTTGCCCAGTTGCAAGATATGCCCGCCTGATTCGAAGTTAAGCATCATGGTGCAGTTGTCAGGCCATGCCTTCGCGATTTTCAGCAGGCGTTCCATTGAGGGGGTACCGTCCTCCTGACCTGGGGCGTAGAACCAGCCGATGTATTCGGCGTCTGGATTGTACTTGTGTATGGCGTCCGCAAACAAGGTCCCAAGTTTTGCGAATGCCTCTGCCTGGTCCTGCTGGTGGCAAACGGGGCAACCTCCTGGCTTGTATGCCCCGCCAATGCACGAGCCATTGTCCTCGCCGTACATTATGTTGATTAGCCCGCCCAGTCCAGGCACTGCGGAGAATATGGCCTCCGTGCTTTCACGCAGGTATTTGCGCCCGTTTTCGCTGCCTATGCAGAACCTGTTCCAGTCGTTGATCGCCTCGCCGACTATGCCAGGTATGCCTTCTGCCTCGCTGTGCCTGAGCGTGAATGATTCAGGGCCGAAGAACTTGGGCTCGCTGGTGAACACGTATATCTTGATGCCGTATTCCGCGCAGCGTTCCACCGTCTTGCGCAGTTTGGCAAAGCGCTTTTCCGCATCGGCACCCCTGTTGCGGAATACCGTGGATGGCAAATCCTTGAAATACATGGTAAGCCAAAGGCCATTGACGCCCTCCCTCGCCAGTTTGTCAAGGTAGTTTTCGGGATAGTAGTCCACATCGTTCATCAACTCGTCAATGAAATATGGCGCACGATTGGTGGGGCCGAAGAAGCAGCGTGAAATGCGGTGCTTTACAAAGGGCCTGCGCCTCCAGGCGCCAGGCATTATCGACTTGCCTTCAGCCTGCGCGACCAGTTCGGACAAGTTGTACACTGCACGGCGGAAGCCCTCGCAGTCCGCCGCCGTGATGTTCGCCCCGTCTTTGCCTGTGGCTATGGTGTATTCTTCATGCTGCAACGAGCCGTCCACCTTAAATGAAATCGGATATCCATCAGCGCCACATTCCGCAATGCCCTTTGCCTTGAGCAGACGCCTGAACGAGGCAATCGCAGTGCGCGGTGCAAGTTCCTCATTGCGCAGTGACACGCCATTTTCAAGTGCATTGCCTAGTTCACCTGCATCGCACCCATGCCCCTGCGGCAGAGTGTAGTCCATGGGCCGCTTCAAATCTTCAATGAAAGCATAGCTTTCCCTGGGCGGCTGCGGCAGATTGCCGTAATCAATTATGTCCTGTTCTTTCATAAAATTCAAAAGTGGTCTGTGGACTGTGGTATGTGGTCTGTGGACTGTGGACTGTGGTCTGTGGACTGTGGACTGTGGGGATTGCCTCTGGCGTGGCGCATGTGATGTGGGCGCCGAGGCGGCGCCCACTCTGGTTGCCTTGGCGGGAACAGCATTCTTTGTAATAATGCATTAAACAGACCACAGTCCACAGA
>JAFYGL010000621.1 GCA_017543165.1 Victivallales bacterium
AACTAGCGCAAAATGCGCAATGAGATGTTTTGCAGTGGCGAAGAAAACGGATTGAGCTGTATGAACATACAGCGAAATACGTTTTCAAAGCCAATGCAAACATATCGAAGCGCATTTTGATGATAGTTTTGAAATTACCTCAATTATAAGCATTATTTTGATTTCATAAAATGGCAATTATCACAATAGTCGGTGCAGGGATGATGGGCTCTGCAATGTGCTTTCCCGCATCGGACAACGGACACCAGGTACGCCTGGTGGGAACACCATTTGACAAAGACGTCATAACTCGCCTTCAAAAGGACAATTTCCACGAGAAAATAAACATGCCCCTCCCAGAGGGCGTCAAGGCATACCAGTTTGAAATGCTGGAGAATGCGCTGGAAGGATGCGACCTGCTTGTAAGCGGCGTGCCTTCATTTGGCATACAATGGTTTTCCGAAAATGTACTCTCCCGCATTCCCGAATCACTGGTGGTGCTCTCCGTCACAAAAGGCCTTGAAGTAGAGGAAGACGGTTCACTGCTGCCCATCTCCGAGGCATACCTGAAACGGGAAAAGGCGAGAGGGCGCAAGTTGTCCATCAACTCCATCGGCGGTCCCTGCATAAGCATGGAACTATGCAGGCGCCTTCATACCTCTGTTGCATTGTGCGGTCCTGATTCGGACATTGTGCACTGGATAGCCTCGCTGCTGACCACGCCCTACTACCACATACACCCAACGTCCGACGTAGTGGGCATCGAATGCGCAGTGGCATTGAAGAACGCATACGCAGTAGGCGTGTCCCTGGCAATCGGAATGGCGGAGCGCACTGGCTGCGAACTGAGCAACCCGCAGGCCTCGCTTTTCGGGCAGGCAGTGCGTGAAATGCTGCGCCTCACACATCTTCTTGGAGGACAGACGGACAGCGTGATCTACGCCACCAGCGACCTGTATGTCACCATCAACGCGGGACGCAACAGAAAACTGGGCGAACTGCTGGGACAGGGCCTTTCATTCAAGGAAGCGCTTCAAAGACTGCCAGGCGTGACACTGGAATCCATCTCAGTCATCACCCACGTTGCCCGTGCCCTGCGCATAAGGCACGAGCAGGGCACCGCGAACATAAATCAATTTCCCCTTCTGCGGCATTTGGACGAGGTAATAAACCAGAACGCCCCAGTCAAGATACCCTGGAACGAATTCGGCTGAGACCCCACCAGCCTATTTAAGTGAGCCCGCCTCGGGGTCCGCACGGAAACATGTCATTACAGGACTTTACAGAACGTGTCGAGCAATACGCCGTGGAAATTATCAACGGCAGGCAGCGCACGTGGTACGACCAGCTGTTCAGGGTATTCCTGTTTGTATTGTCCCACGCATACAGATTTGCTGTGCAATTCCGCATCATGCTCTACACGCAGTCCATCATGAAGCGCCAGAACCTTGGCAGCTTCGTGGTCAGCGTCGGCAATTTGACGGCAGGCGGCACAGGAAAGACACCTGTGGTGGAGCTTCTTGCAAAAACACTTTCTGGCAAGGGAAGGAAAGTCGCCATCCTAAGCCGAGGATACAGGAGCAAATCCCGCTCACTAGGTGAAAAGATCAAGCATTTCTTCTCTGGGGCAGAATACCGCTTCCCCCCTAAAGTCGTCTCCGACGGAAAGGAAGTCCTGCTTGATTCGCAGCAGGCTGGCGACGAACCATTCATGCTCGCCAGAAATCTTCTTGAGAAAAACGGTGTTCCAGGCACTGCCGTCGTGGTGGACAAGGACAGGGTCAATGGCGGCTCATACGCCATACGCCATTTCAATGTGGACACGCTCCTGCTGGACGATGGCTTCCAGTACATGCCGCTGCGCCCGAAAATAAATATCGTGCTGGTGGACAGCACCAATCCCTTCCACAACCACGAAATGCTGCCAATCGGACTGCTCAGGGAACCCATCTGCAATCTCGGCAGGGCGGACTACATTTTCCTCACGAAGTCAGACGGGCGCCCTTCACTGCAAAGACTGAAGGATTTTCTTGGCAAGCACAACAGCCGCGCGCCTATCATCGAGTGCAACCACGTGCCTTGCAATCTCAAGGGCGTCTTTGATGACAAGACCATTAGCCTGGAAGCGCTCAAAGGGAAAAAAGTGGCGACAATCTGCGGAATCGCGGTGCCTGAAAGCTTTGAAAACTACATACGGCAACTTGGCGCGACAATTGTTTACAAGGAAAGATATGTGGACCACCACCGCTACCGCACTTCGGAAATAGAATCATTCTGCCAAAAGGGAATAGAGGCAGGCGCACAACTCCTTCTCACCACGGAAAAAGACGCCGTGCGAATACCAAAGATTGATTCCCAAGGCAGGGACTTCATGTTCCTGCGAGTGGAAATACGCATAATCAGCGGGCAGGAACATTTCAACGACTGCATCAAGAGCATCTGCATGATGTAAACGACAGTGGACTGTGGACTGTGGACTGTATTATGCATTACTGCAAAGAATGCTGTTCCCGCCAAGGCAACCTGAGTGGGCGCCGCCTCGGCGCCCACATAACCTGCGCCACGCCAGAGGCAATCCACCACAGTCCACAGTCCACAGAAAAAACATCAAAT
>JAFYGL010000622.1 GCA_017543165.1 Victivallales bacterium
GTCATTTGTCATCAAAATGCCCTTGTCCCAGCCGCAGACGACATAGCTGTCCCTGGAATAGTCAGGAGAAAGCAGATTTTGCCCGACTGTATAGTCGGAGGCATTGTTGCGGACACCAAGGAGAGGCGCCAGGGTAGCCACAATGTCAGTATGACTGGTAATATGCGAGACCACATTGTGCCCCTGCCCTGGCACATGGATTACCAATGGCGTGCGTATCTGCTCCTCCACAAATGCTGAATTGTGGCCCAGGCGCCCCTTCTCGAAGAATTCCTCCCCATGGTCGCCAGTGACGATTATGATGGTCTTTGCGCCCAAGTCTGGACGCGCCTCAAGATAATCGAATATGCGCTTCATCTGCGCATCGATGTGGTGCGCCGCATTGACATCCCTGTTGTAGAGAAGCATGGCATCCTTCTTGCTGACTGTGGTATAGTTTATGTTCTCCAGATAGTCCTTCCTCACAACCGCCTCCTTTGGAAAACTGTACGGAGCATGGGTGGATTCGAAAAAGCCGAACATAAAGAACGGACGCTGCCCTTCCTTTTCCATAAACAGCAGCATGTTGTTCACCATGGTTACGTCTCGCTCATAAGGTTGTTGCTTTTTATCTATCTCAACGATTTCACTAGTTGGCACTGAAGCGAATATGGTCTTGTCAAATTCAGGGTAGCTGAATTTGGCAGAGGTCTGGCACAGGATTGCATACTCGTCCTCCTGCAGCCAGTCTATCAGCAGCGGGCCTCTTCTGCACATCAGGAAAGCGTCCCAGTTAGGCGCATACAGGCCATAGAACATGCTGAACATGCCAGGTCTTGTGCCATATCCGCCGCTGTAATGGCAGTCAAAGCGCCAGGACTTTTCCGCAAGTTTCCAGCACGCTGGCATTGCCTCCTGGGACAGCAAATCATATCGCAGGGATTCGCATACGAGCCAGATTATGTTGTATTTCGTTTCTGGCGCAATGCGTATAATCTGGTTCTGGGGATATTTCAACTGGCTGTGCGACGACTTTGCGAAAGAGTATGCCTTGTCCCTCTGTGGTTCTTCCAGGCCGATTTTCAGAAGGAATTTCCTCATGCGCATTTTAAGCGCGACAGGATATGCATCGTATTGGGACAGGACATCCACATTTGCATAGAAATGCCCAATTCCGCACACAAGCAATGCCGCCAAAATTGAAAACGCATAAACTGCCAGGGCGCACAGCACCACCCGCGGCCTTGAGACGAATGAGGCCACTCCCCCGCAGAAGCTAGTTCGGAAGCAGACAAGCCACAGGCAGACATGCATGACAGCGAAAAGCAGTATGCCCAATGCCATCGGCGCAATGGTGGCGAAATCCAGCCCCATTGATTCGAAGCCGCCTTTAGTGCATAGCAGGTTTATGACCAGGCCATTCACATGATAGCCGAAGCGGCACATAATGCCGAAATCCAGCAATAAGAACAACGTTGTGGCAAAAGCCAGAAGCAAGGCGACAATTTCAAATACAATACGGAACCTGCCTGTGAAATTGGAAAGCCACGCAAAAAACAAGGCAGGCAGCATATACAAAAACGAGCAGCCTATGCACTGCAGGACAAGATACGCGCACCCAGCAGTGCCTGCCTTGCCGAATCTGACAAGGCAGAACAGGCTGCAAATCAACAAATCAAGCAATAGAAGCGCCGCAGCATAGAACTGCGGGCGCCCCGCAACCTTCACAGATTTTGACATTGAAAGAACTTAAGCCAACTTGCCCATAAGCAGGATTGCGAACACCATGACAAAGATGGCGATGGTCTCGATGACGCCCAGCGCGATGAGGTAGTTCACAAAGCCCTTGCCGCTTTCCGCGTAGGCGTCACATGCGCCTGCCGCCGCGCGGCCTTGGAACGCGGCGCTCAATCCGATTGCAATGCCGCCCAGTATGCCCATGGCCATGAACACTGGCCAGTTGCTTGCAGGCGCAGTGGAACCGTTGATCATCAGCATGAGAATCAAACCGTAGA
>JAFYGL010000623.1 GCA_017543165.1 Victivallales bacterium
CACAGCTATCCCATAACTTTTTGATATTGGCATGCCACCGACATTGCGTATCTACCCGCGGCTGTCGCCGCGGGCACTAGGCCAAGGGGAAACCAAGAAAGACCGCCAATACACGCCGGAAGGGAAGGCAAGCAAGAGGGCCTGGTGCCCGCGGCGAAAGCCGCGGGCAGATGCGCCATTTCAATGGCATGCCAATATCAACCAAGCAACCATTGCCAACTTCACAAAATAGTGTGTTTGAAAGCGATTTTGAGTTAGAGCCACCCTTTGTTTGAAAAAAGCGATTTTGTCAGATTTTGCATCTACATAATTCCTACAGAAAATTCAAATGGGTTATGGGATATCTGTGGTGAGTTTTGCAAAATAATCAGTGTTAAAGGGTAATCGGTCAGTCCTCCTCATTGCAGAGACAAAAGGGACGAAATTTTGTCCCACAGTCCCCACTTGCAGGTTCTGTCACACCATTTTCTCCGCCTTGAGGGCGTTGAGAACCTAACTAATTATGATAATAATGAAAGAAAAAACAACGGGCTACACCAGTTCCTCCGCATTGATGGCGTTGAGGACGGCGACAGGATGGCTGGTGGAGAAAACAGTGGTGTGCCCTAGCGAAGCCGAACTACCCAAAGCCAATCACACACCAGTGCCATCATAATAGCCCAAACAAAAAGACTGGACGAATGCAGAAGGAAGGCCTTCCATTCATCCAGTCCTGTCAGTGCGCACAAAAGTGGCGCAATCTCAGTTTGTTCTCATTCAAATTTCGGCATTTCAGGCGCAGGCAGGTTGTATGCGGATGAAATCAGCTTGCCCAGGGCGTCATCCCTGGTAAGTTCCTCGTCGGCGACTTCCTTTACCTTCTCTGGTTCGTCAGCGCGGGTAATGGTCAGCGCAGGCTTATTCTGATTTTCATTGGCCTTTACGCCGCCTTGCGGCAAGCCGTCCTCAAGTCCAACATTCTGAACTGGTCTATTTCCATCAATTCTTATATCCATTGTTATTGCCTCCACACTGATTACACACTAGCGGCTAAAAGGTTACATGCAAATCAGATAATAATTCCTTCAGCCTCTCTTTTGCACGGAAAATCCTGACTTTCACCAGGCTTTCCGAAACCCCAGTCTGGTAGGCGATCTCCTTGATTGAAAGTTCACCAATCTGGAAAAGAGTGTATGCCTCGCTGAGCATTGGCGGCAATTGGGCGAATGCCTCATCCAGGCGCTTGCGAAGGTACGCCACATCCGAGGCAGGCGTGGGGTCTTTCCTGGCCCCCAGGCTCTCCGCGCTGATGTCCTCCACCAGTTCTTCGCGCTTATTGTCCCTGATCTGATTGCGCCGCAGGTTGCGTGCTATGGTGAAGACCAGCCCCGACACGGCGGATTCATCGTCCTGCAAATCATCGCGCATGGACCAGATTTTAACAAAAGTGTCCTGCACCAGGTCGCAGGCCTCCGCGTATGGGCTGCCCATGGAAACAAGCCAGTTGGTCAACTTCGGCGCCAATTTCTTGTAATAGTCTTCAATGGTCATTTTTGCTTAATCAAGCGTAACTGAATCCAGTTCCTCTTCTTCCTTCTTTGCGTCCTGCAATTTCTTTACCCATTTCAGCACTTCGGCGACTGGCTCGATAAGGTCGTTTGGTATCAAGTCATCCACCCTGCCCTTCTCCCACAATGCGCGTGCCAGGGGCACATTTTCCATTATGGGTATGCCTTCCTCCAGTGCCGTCTCCCTTATTATCTTCGCCACATCGTCGGCACCTGCCACGACGATATATGGAAGCAATGCCTCCTCCACGTTGTAGCGTATGCCGATTGCCAGATGCGTCGGGTTCGTCACCACCACGTTTGCCTTCTTGGTTGCAGTCTCTGGAGGCGGGCCGTTCAGGATTTCATTGCGGAAATCACGCTGTGCCTGCTTGACTTCCTGGCTGCCCTCCATTTCCTTGTATTCGCGCTTGACCTCGTCCTTGGTCATCATCATTTCCTTGGTGTAGTTGCGCCCCTGGAAGAGGGGGTCCACCACTGCAATGACGATGTAGCCCAATGCAGTGTAGTAGGCCAGGCGTTTCATCATCAAGCGAAGGCATGGGAATATGTCGTCGATAGTGCCATAGCACATGACCAGCAATTCGGGGATGGAGGCAAGTATGATCTTGTATATGAGATACCCCAGGAACGTGACTTTCACCACGTTCTTGAGGAACTCAAAAAGATTCTTCATGTTGAAGATTTTCTTGGCGCCTTCAACAGGGTTCAGCTTGTCAAGATTTGGCTTCAGTGGTTCAAGGGTGAAGAGGAAGCCAATCTGGAAAACTTTCGCCGCAATGCCCACCACGGCGGCGGCCAGCACGAAAAGGGCCGTGTACTTGCAGATGAATATGGCCGCCATCTTCGAGCCTTCGTGAATCGAGGCGACTGGCTTGTCCCCCAGACGCTGTCCCACAAAGGATATCAGCACATGGAAATCCTCAACCAAAAGCACGCAGCTTATTGCCACCAGGCAGAACATGACTATCAGCAGCGCGGTGGAGACAATGTCCTTGGAGGTGCAGACCTGCCCTTTCTCCCTTGCGTCCCGCAGCTTTTTCGCTGTCGGCATCTCAGTTTTTTCGCCGCCTTCGTCTGCCATGCTTGTCTATGGGTGCAGCAGTTCCTGCACTGGGGCCAAAATTGCGTTTTCCTTGGTATAAATCAACATGTCCATGATGAATGGCAAATAAATGATGAGCATGGCAATGCCCAGGCCAGACTTGACAGGCATGGAGAGGAAGAACACATTCAACTGCGGCGCAGTGCGGTTCACCAGTCCCAGTCCAAGTGTGGCGATAAACATCACTATGACCACGGGAGCGGCAATCACAATCGTGGTCTTCAGCATTGTATCCAAGGTATTGAGCATCACCAAGGGGGCGCCATTTGAAAACACTATGCCTTCTGAGAACACTGGCCATATCTGGTAGCTCTTGTACAATGCGCCAAGAAACACGAATATGATGCCGCCCACAAAAAACAAAGTGGAAATCAACTGGGTGAAGAAAATGCCCATGGTGGAAACCTGTGTGCCATTCAGAGGCGAATAGACTTCGCCCATGGTCGCGCCACGCTGGTTGTCTATCAAATTTCCCACATTCTCTCCAATCCAGAATGGGATTGCCGCGAAGAAGCCCAGAATAAAGCCTATCATCGCTTCCTTGAGGGCAAGCAGCCCAAACATCATGGGTCTTGGCTCGCCAGGCGGCATGCTGCCCAGGACACTTGGTATCATGAAAACAGCGAAGCCCAGCACGGCGGCACGGCGGGCCACGCCAGGTATCATGGATTCCGTCAGCGCAGGGCATATAGCAAAAGCCCCGCCAATCCTGGCCATGGTCAGAACAGCCGCAAGTATCAGGCGATGGAAATCAAGGTAGGTCATCAACGCCCCAGCAATGGAAAATGCTTGAATATGTCCTGGGTGTAAAGCAGAAGCTGGCTCCCCATCCAGGAACTGGCCACCATCAACGTAATCGATATGGTTATCAGCTTGACCGCAAAGCCCAGGGTCTGCTCCTGTATCTGTGTAAGCGCCTGCAACAGTGAAACTATCAAACCGACCACAGTCGCAACTATGATCGGTATCAATGACAACTTCAATATCAGTATCAGACAAGTCTGGGCGTAATCCAACAACTGAGCCTGATTCATAAATGCGTCTCCCTATTTTTTATCCACAGATTTCCACAGATTTTCGCAGATTTCATCCAGAAAAATAACCAGATGTTAATCTGTGATAATCTGTGGATTAAAAAAATCCATGACTAATATGGGTGAATGGCTACGTTAGATGTAGCTTCTCACCAAACCTTGTATCAACTGCGTCCAACCATCCACCATGACAAACAAGAGCAGTTTGAATGGCAGGGATATTGTGACTGGCGACACCATCATCATACCCATTGCTAGCAGAATATTGCTTACAATGATATCAATTGCAATGAATGGCAAATACACCAGGAATCCAATCTGGAAGGACTTGGTAAGTTCGCTGACGCAGAAGCTGGGAATCAGGATGTAGAGGCTCTCCTTGTCCACCTTTGCCTCTTCCTGCCCTTCCTGAGCCCAAAGGCGTTCCGCCGTGCTGACGAAGAACGCCCTTTCCTTCTCGCCAGTCTGCCTGAGGAGCCATTCCTTGAAAGGAATTGCCGCTTTGGCGATGATGTCTGTTTCATAGAAAGGCTGGTCCTCCGTTGGGGCGGTATGGTTTTTCTGTCGCTCCGCCATAGCCACCCTCTCTGCCTTGATAATGTCCCAGCTTCTATTGCAGACAGGCGCCATTATGTAGAATGTGATTATCAGGGCAAGTGCATTTATCACCATGTTCGGAGGGATTGACTGAATGCCAAGCGCGTTTCTGATAAGTGACATGACAACCACTATCTTGAGATAGCTAGTGGCAATCATTGCCAGAAATGGTACCAGCGAAAGGCCGACCAGCAGTATAATAAGTGCAAATGGATCAGTCTGGAACATTTCAGAGTATCTCCTCCAATGCAAAGGCAGGCTGCTGCACCAGGGTGGCAATACGCCCCCTGGCGAGTATTTTGCCTCTTCTCATCAAGATCAGTTCATTTGGCTTGGGTATTTCAGGCAATTCCTCCGAGGCGAACTGCCCGAAAGTAATCTGCATGGTTTCTGGGGCGCAGATTTGGAGCATCTCGCTCTTCTGGTCCTCGACCTGCCATGTTGGCTGGGAGGAGCCAATTTCAGGCAACATGAGATAATCGCCAGCGGCAAGCCCCGCTATTTCCTCTTCCTCCAATGTGAAGGAGGCATAGACCGCCCTGGCCGCCCGCTCCATTGAAAGAATGGAATCATGGTTCAAATCGATGTACTTCAGCAAGCCAAGTGTGCGGACCATGTCCGTGTCCACTTTCAGCACAAACGAAACAATAGGCTTGCCATTCTGACCAATGAGTTCGAATCCAGTTGTGCCTTCCCTGTTTTCCGCAGGCGCCACGTCCAGGACATTCAGCTGGCGCCTCAATGCGTTCTCCAATATCTGGAACAATGGTCCGCACTCCTTCTCCACCAAAGCCAGTTTAAGCGCATCAGGCAGATTGTTCTTCACATCCCATAGCGTATGCAAATCAGGGAAGGCCTCCCTGTTGCAAATGCCAAGGAAATTCTCTTCATCGTCAAGGCGCACCGATATTCCCAGCACATCGCGGAACGTGACGCCTGAGCGACGCAGCACACAGGGAGTATCCTTCCAGCGCACGGGCATTGCCCAGGCTGGCGAATCAAATATTGTCCCAGCGCCCGCCCTCTCCCAGGACGGCCATTTCTGCAACAATTCAAACGCGTTCATTATTCTTTCCCTTCTTGACGGTAACAGCTATCTGGTAATTGTGTATGCTGCCAGCCAAATGCTGCTCGAATTGAGTTATGTTGCTCTCAAGCACACGCTGTGCCTCTGAAGTGGCAGGCTGGAATGTGACTGTCATCGTCTTGCCGCTGGCAACCAAATGCACCACCGTGCCATCCAGCATGTCAGGCTTCAACTGTATCCTGACCTCGCCCTGCCCGCGTATCTCGGAGAACGAGGCATGTATGGTAGCGCATACCTTGTCCACCATCTCAACCAGATTCTGCGTCCTTGCCGTGGCTGCCACATTCATATCATTGGAAACAGAGGTCACGCCCTGTGGCGCCGCAGCAGGGGCCGAATTAGGCTGTATCTGCTGTGGCATTGCCACCTGCGGCTGCACAATTACCGTATCCTCGTCAATGTTGTCATCTTCTTCCAATGCGACGCCCGCCGCTGGCGCCGTGCCTTTTTCAGTGACCGCATTGGCTTCCTGCATCTTGCCAGAGGCAAGCTGCTCCGTGGAAGACGGCCTGGCAACAGGTGTTTCCTGTGTTTCTGGAACGGTGTTTGCCACTGGCGTCTCAATTACGACATTTGCGACAGGAGCGGCGGCATTCTGGTCAGGCGTCATCACCACAGGCGCAGCTGTATTTTCTTGAGCATCAACACTGACAGGTGTTGCGGGAGCAATTGTCGCCATTGGCGTTGCCTGTGCAACGGGAGTTTCCAGTGCAATTGTCGTCGTTGCGGGGGCAGCGAATGCGATGGCGCTTGATTCTGGGTTTGAGCCAACTACTGGCGATGGAGCATTGGAAACAACTGTTATTTCTGGTGCTGGAACACTAGCTTGTGGAACAGCTGTTTTTGGCGCTTCGGTGACAACATTCGCAACTGGTGCTTCCGAAACCACACTCACAACAGGTGTGCCTGCAACTTCAGGCATTACTGCAACTTCAGGGACTTCCGCAACAGCAGAAGAAACAGGAGCCACAGGCGCTGATGTGGTTACAGGCGCCGGTGTGGTTACTGGCGCTAATGTGGTTACTGGCGCTAATGTGGTGCTCGGAGCAACTGTTTCAAATGGAGCGACGCTTATTGAGGAAGCCGCTGGAACGTCTGGCCTGGCTTGAACCACTGGAGCCTCTGGCATTGCTGCTGATGTTGCAACGACTGGAGCCTCTGGCATTGCTGCTGATGTTGCAACGACTGGAGCCTCTGGCATTGCTGCTGATGTTGCAAC
>JAFYGL010000624.1 GCA_017543165.1 Victivallales bacterium
AGTGGCGTAGAGGGATGGTTTCCCGTCCACCGTCCACATTCCAGTCTGTGGATCCTGCAAAGCCATGAGTTTCTCCCGCAGCGTTCCTTCCCAATCCTTGTCAAAAGTGCAGGTATTCAGCAGTTTGCCGTTGTTGTAGAGTGACACCAGTTTGGGGATTGCGTGCACGCAGTGCATCCAGTCCGTTGCAGCGCCGTCCATATAGGCGGCAAGTTTGTCCGACGCCAGGATGCCGTCCCACGCGTTGTTTCCCTTGAGGAACTCCCACTTTCCAGAATTGCTGACGCCGAACATCAGGTGCATTGGCAGTTCATCGTAGTCGGGGTTGGGCGCGGTTGAATTGGTCTTGGGGTCTATTCTGGATGTGAATTGCGCCGAACTCTCCAGCAATTCATTTTCCCTGACAGTCTTCCAGGACAAAGTGGAGAATCTCGCCTTGCCGCTGGCTGGATTTGAAAGTGTCATATACAGGCCGCCCGCGCGTCTGTCCTTGGTTTTCTGCACTGGTTCAGTCGTGCCAAGCAAGGCATCCACGTCAAGTTCGTCCTCGTTTGCCTGCTTTGGTGCCTCTTTCTTCGGCTCGTTGGCGGCGGCAAGGGCCTTGTTAAGGTGTGGAATCTCCACATCCATGTAGTAGCAGAACCACGGGAACGTGCCCCTGGTGCGGAAATACGCTGGGGTTGTGGAAAGCAGTTCCCCGTCAAAGTCCACGATTTCCACTTTGACCGTAGGTGCGCCTGACCAGAGGTCCATGCCCCGCCCTGTGTCTTCGCCTGTGATCCAGATGAAGAATCGCACATACTTGCCCCTCAGCGGGAGGAGGTTGTCCCCCGAAATCACTGGCTTTGGCAGGGCCAGTTTCTCGCCTGCGTTCAGCACAATTGAACTCAATTCCGAGGACTTCACATTTGTCTTGAAGCCCTCCTCGTCCAGAGGAAGCTCGTCCCCCAGGCTCTCCCAGGCGACGGGTATGGCATCGCCATCCACGACGCCATGCATGAAACTGCGGTAGAATCCAGCCGCCCCCAGTTTGCCCTTCGTATTGAGGTAGATGTTGCGAATCTCCTTTTCGCCCACGCTGATGACCAGGCCATTCTGACGACGGCTTATGCGGTATGCATCCGCCTTTTCAGGTTGTTTTTCGGGGGCCTCCTGCGCAAGACAGAGTGTTCCCGCCATCAAGCCGCCCAAAAGAAACTTCAATATGTCTTTGCCCATTGCAATTATCCAGGTTGTATTCAGTAATATTTCAGTACACTCCAAAATCCTGCCGTAATTCTAACAAAGTTTTCCTATTTTTCAAGTGCCTATAAACAATTTTTCCATTTCTCAATGCAAGTTTTTATACACTGACTTCAGAAACCATTGCGGAAAGCCATTAGCATACCCTCCATTCTTCCTCATTATTTTCACAATAATCCAGCAAAAACTCGTATTTGTCAGGACACGGGAATGACATACGCCTGCAATACAAGCACGGCCAGGTGCCCATGGTAGTCCTCCGTCCTGATGCGCGGCCAATGGCCGCGCAGAGCAGCGTGCCGCGCAAATAAACCTGCCTGCACTACAGTTGTGCCGCCCGCAGTTTTGCGGCGTCAAACTTGGGCCTGCGGTCAAAGTAGTACAGTCCGTTTGTTTCCTGATACACATCGGTCAATTGCGTATAACAGTAGCCGAACACCCGCTCGTCCGCCTTTATAGCTGCGATGAGGCGCGTGAAGCGGTCCAGCACCTCGTCTGGCGTCTTTGGCGAGGGGCCGTACGAGAAGTCGCCTTTCTTCACGGGCCAGCCGATGCCGCCTATCTCGCTTATGAAGAAGGGCTGTCCAAGCCAGGGCTGCGAATGCACACGCTCGCAGTATGTGTCGCAGATGCAGGGCGGCTCGTATGAGGCCAGATGGGCGGCGACCTCGTCTGGCTGCCCGTAGTCGTGCGTGTCGAACACATCGGTCTCCAGCATGGTGTGTATGTAGCCTGATGCATCCAGGACGGGCCGTGTCCTGTCCGCGTTCTTTGCTGCCAGGAAGACCGCCTTTGTCAGGTCCATGAGCAGCCACTTGTCATCCGCCTCGCCCAGTTTTCTGACATGGGTTTCGTTCAGCCCGCACCAGCCCACAATCGCGGGATGGCTGTAGTCCCGTTCCAGTTCCTCAAGCCACTGCCCCACCAGGGACACGGCTGGCTGGTAAAGTGTCGCCTCTGGCTGCTTGTCCATGAACCAGGATGTGCCCCAGTCCCCGAATTCGCCCCAGACCAGGTAGCCCAGGCGGTCCGCGTGGTAGAGGAAGCGCTCCTCGAACACCTTCTGGTGCAGCCTGGCCCCGTTGAAGCCCACCTCCATTGAGAGCATAATGTCATTCACCAGAGCCTCGTCGCTGGGCGCAGTCCAGATTCCGTCTGGATAGTATCCCTGGTCCAGTACCAGGCGCTGGTACATGGGCTTGCCGTTTAGCAGTATCTTCGTGCCGTCAATGGTGATGAACCTGAGGCCGCCGTAGCTTTGCGCGGTGTCGCGAATCTTGCCGTTCTCGTCCAGCAACTCGAAGTCCAACCCGTACAGGAATGGCTCGTCTGGCGACCAGAAATGCCATTTTCTCTTCGGGATGCGCAGCAGCATGGTTGGCGCAAAACTGGAGGCGGCGCTAGCCTCCGCGGAGCAGACCGTGTCATCGCCGATTTTCACGCAGGCCCGCACCTTCCAGCCCTGCCTGTTGGCCGTCAACGGCACTTCCACATGGAAGCCCTCCGCCACTGGAGTTATGCGCGGGCGCTTCATGTAAACGTCCCCCACTGGCTCCAGCCACACCGTCTGCCATATACCAGACGTACGGGTATAGCAGCAGTGATGGTTCTCCTTCCGATCGGACTGCTTGCCGCGGGGCCTGTTCCTGTCCCGCAAGGTCTGCGCCTTGAGCACTATGGTGAAACTGCCCTTGCCACAAGCGCCCAAATCCACTGTAAACGGGGTGAAGCAGCCGCGATGGGTGTATTTCAATTCGCCGTCTATCCACACGGTGGCGTCATAGTCCACCGCCTGGAAATGCAGGAGCAGGCGCCGCCCCTGCCACTTCTTCGGCACGGACACTTTTCTCCGATACCACACCACTTCCATGAAATCGGTATTGCATATCCCAGACAACTTGGATTCGGGGCAGAATGGCACAAGTATCTTCCTGTCAAAGTCCACATCCTGCTCATTGCGCTCCGCCTTTGCATCAATGGCGAAGTCCCATTCGCCATTCAGGTTCAGCCATTCCTCCCTGCGCCAGGAAGGCCTGGGATATTCTGGTCTCGGTATCTGCTTCATTGCCATGTCTCCTCTTTTATTTATTGATTATTGATTGTGGACTGTGGACTGTGGTCTGTGGACTGTTTTATGCTTTACTGCCAAGAATGCCGTTCCCGCCAAGGCAACCTGAGTGGGCGCCGCCTCGGCGCCCACATAAACTGCGCCACGCCAAAGGCAAGCCCCCGCAGTCCACTACTCCGCTGTCACCAAATACTCTGCATTGCCCTGTATGCTTTCGCTTACGCCAGGCAGGCGCACTTCGGCAACCGCCCCTTGCGGCACCTGGAATGTGCATCTGTACTGCTTGCCATTGCGCACCCACTTGGAGGACAGTGTACCCAGCGGCGTTTCATGGGTGGCGGACACTTCGTCCAGCTCGGGTATGAGCGTTGGCGCCAGCCTGATTCTGCTGAAGCCTGGCTCAATTGGATACATTCCCGCCAGGCACCTGTACATCCATGCGGACACGCCGCCCATCATTATGTGGTTGCAGGAGGCATTGCCTGCCCACATTTCCCAGAGCGTTGTGGCGCCACGCGCAACCAGATTGCCCCATCCAGGATATTCCTGCTGCACAGCCAGCTTGTATGCATCCGAACCATAGCCTGCCTCGGACAAAACGGTCTGCACACATTCGGCGCCGACAATGCCAAACCTGCACTTATGCCCGTTGCGACGGATATCCTCCACCAGATTCCTGGCCAAAGCCGCCCTGCCCTGTCCAGGAATAATGCCCGCGTACAATGCCAGCGCCGTGGAACTCCAGAAGCCCTCGTCGAAGACTGCCTTGTCCGCATCATAGAAACAGCGCAGAATCGCCGCCTTCACCTCCTGCGCCAGCGCCTTGTAATGCTGTGCATCGCCATATTGGCAAAGATGATTGCCCATAAACCACATGCGCTGGAGTATCATATACCAGAAGGTGCTTTCAATGGCGACGGGGCTTCTGGCGGGCGCGTTTTTATTTCCAGGGAAATAATCTGGATTGCACCAGTCGCCATAGCCGAAGGTGCGTATCAGGTTGTCCTCGCGGGAGATTTCCTCAAAGAACTCCATTCCTCTGCGGAGGGCATTGTAATAACGGGCCATTGGCGCGTCATCGCCCCTGAACAGGTAGTTCTTGTAGCAGAAATCGTACATGTAGCGGCTGTACCCAGGATTGCTTTCGCCGAAGCCCCACAGCGTGGTGGGCCCGTGGGTGGGGAAATTGCCGTCTGGCCGTTGCAGGTCCGAGATAATCCTGGCCAGCCTGTCCAGCCCGTGTGTGCAGTCGAAATTCCACAAGCCAGTCTCCAGTGCGCATGCCGCGTCGCCTGTCCAGCCGAATTTCTCCCGCGTGGGGCAGTCCGTGGGTATTCCCATGAAATTGCCGAGATAGCTGTTGAGCGTGATTTCCTGCACCTTGTTCAATATTGCGCCCGAGGAAGCGAAGCTGCCCACGCTCCTCATATCCGTTGCGATGAAAAGTCCAGTGACGCGGCTGATCTTCACATTGGCGGCGCCGCTGATTTCCACATAGCGGAAGCCATGCCATACGAATGCGGGGCGCCACAGCTCCCTGCCCCCGCCTTTCATTATGTACCTGTCCGCCTCGCATTCCTTTATGCCCTGGTCAATGCCTGACCTGTCAAGCCGCCCCTTGTCATCCAGTATTTCGCCATAGCGGATGTCAAGCACGGTGCCTGCCTCGCCCTCCATCTCCAGTTCCGCAATGCCCGCGATGTTCTGCCCCAAATCGAACATGCGGGTGCCAGCGGTGGCATTGGACATCTCGCCCGCCTCATACCTGCGTATTATGCGGCAGGGTTCGCCTTCCTCCTTCACAATGCGCCCGCCTGGCGGCAATGACCTGGCGGCAAAATCCCAGGCGCTGTCGTCATAGCCAGGCAGGAACGCCTCCTTTGGCAATTCCAGACGCGCATCGTATATCTCGCCTTCGTGGTGGCAACTGCGCACGATTGGCCCGCCTTTGACACGCCACTTGGAGCCTGAGCAGGCAATCACCTTGCCATCCGCCTCCACGTCGCAGATCATGCAGGGCGCCTCCCTCCAGGAACTGAAATTGACCGTGTACATCCACTGGTTGCGGCTGTTGTAGAAGCCGTCCCCCAACTGCACCATGATGGCATTGCGCCCCTCTTTGACCAAGGCGCTTACATCGTATTCCACATACCCTGCATGGAAATCATACTGCGAAAGGCTTGGTGCGTAGAAGCGGTCGTCCGCAAGTGCGCCGTTTATGTAGAGTTGATGGAATCCAAGCCCGCACAAATACACCACAATGCGCTTCGCGCCTGCAGGCACATCGAATTCACTGCGGAAATACGGCAGCTGCGCATCTTCCTTGAAATGCGGACGCTGCCGATTTTTCTTCATCCAAATTCCATTCCATTCGCGTTCCATCAGTTGTTTCTCCTGTGTAATTGAAATTGCCAGGGCATTTTCGGCATAATGTAATCCTCCCTTTTCAATAAAAAAGACATGCCATATAAATTTGCTACGCC
>JAFYGL010000625.1 GCA_017543165.1 Victivallales bacterium
AAGGCGGAAGCATACGGCCCAATCCTGCAGGGCGTCGCAAAGCCAGTCAACGACCTGTCCCGCGGCTGCTCCGCAGAAGACATCGCCGGCGTGGCGGCAATCACCATCTGCCAGTCCCTGCTGGTGTAACCACAATGTGAGCGCCGAGGCGGCGCTCACTCTGGTTGCAATGGCGAAAAAGGCCGTCCCCTGCATAAGGAGGCGGCCTTTTCTGTAAGCACCGTATGGTGCTCACTCAGGTTGCAATGGCAAAAAAGGCCGTCCCCTGCATAAGGAGGCGGCCTTTTCTGTAAGCGCCGAGGCGGCGCTCACTCAGGTTGCAATGGCAAAAAAGGCCGTCCCCTGCATGTAAGGAGACGGCCTTTCTTGTGAGCGCCGAGGCGGCGCTCACATCATTGGCAATTATGCCTTGCAGTGACGCTTGCGGATCTTGGCTGCGGCATTCTTGATGCCCTTGACCATGGTGGCAATCGCCTCGTCGGTCAGCCTTGGGTGCATTGGGAGGTTCAACTCCCTCTGGTAGAAGAACTTGCTGGCGATTGGGCACTGGTTCGGGTCGTAACCCATCATGCGCAGGCCAGTGAAGTGGAATGTGGGCTGATAGTGGAGGATGCCCTGGATGCCTTCTTCTTCGTAAAGAACACGCATAAACTCATCGCGGGTGCCGCCCAGTTCCTTCTCGTTGACGCACAGAGTGTACAGATGGAACACGTGGTTGGCGTAATCTGGCTCGTAAACAGTCTCGATACCCTTCATGCCCTTCAGGCCCTTTGTGATCTTGTGTGCGATCTCGCGGCGCTTTGCGGTCAGCATTGGCAGTTTGTCCAGCTGGCAGCAGCCCACTGCGGCCTGGATTTCATTCATGCGGTAGTTGCTGCCCCAATGGCCGTTGTAGGGCATCACATCGAAGTGTGCTGGCAGCCAGTATTCCAGATTGGAGGTCTTCTTGCAGGTGATGCTGTCCCCAAACTGCCACTCGTTCTTGGAGTTCGCCCATGCCACGTTGTTGCTCATGCAGCGGAGATTCTGGATTGGATATGCATAGTCGTCGCGGTTTGTGGTGATCATGCCGCCTTCGCCGCAGGTGGTGATGTTCTTAAGTGAGTGGAATGAGAAGGCGCCTGCATCGCCGATGCTGCCAGCGAAGCGGCCTTTGTAGGTCGCGCCAGTGGCATGTGCGCAGTCTTCCAGAACGCGCAGATTGTACTTCTGTGCAATCTCCATGATGGGATCCATGTCAACCATGAGGCCGCCGTAGTGGACCACATAGATTGCCTTGGTCTTGTTGGTGACCTTCTTCGCCACTTCTTCTGGGTCGATGTTGAAGGTGCGCGGGTCGATGTCAGCAAAGACAGGTGTGCCACCTTCCTTTAGGATTGCCAGCGATGTGGCAACAAAGGTATTCGGGGTCACGATGACTTCATCGCCTGGCTTGATGTCAAAAATCTGGGTGATGACATGCATACCAGTGGTGCAGTTCGAGCAGGCGAACGCATACTTCACATGATGGTATGCAGCAAACTTGTTCTGGAATTCCTGAGTCTTGGGCCCCATGGTCAGAGAATCCTGCGCCATGGCGGCAAGAGCCGCTTCCCTTTCAGCATCGTCATAGATACTGCCCATAAATGAATATGGGACCTTCAGCTTTACGCCGTCATCGGTCGCGTATGAACTTGTGATGCCGCCCTCAGTCTTTCCACCAGTGAAATGTTCCTTGTCCTTAACCATTTTCTTCTCCTTGATGCCTTAAAAACACCTGGTTTATCATCTGCCATTCATTCAAAATGGCGTTTACAAAAATCCTATATTTTGTGCCTAATTTAACACCCTTTGCGATATTTGAAAACCCATAACAAGAAAATTACAGGAAATTGTGTAAAAAAAGCATTTATGTTCAGAGGCAATTTCAATTTGCGCGGGTTCGGTGTGTGCGCGGTTGTTTCGCGCGGCCATTGGCCGCGCGTCAGGACGTTATGTTTTCCATAAGGCTCTTGTTTCGCGCAGCAAGGCCCAGTGCACTTAAAGCACACTTGCCAGAAAGGAGCAGCCCTCCTCAATGTCGTTCCATGTGTCGGTGAAGTTCCCCGTGTACCAGGGGTCGGAAATATCCCTGTTTCCGCCAGACAAGTCCAGCAGCCTGAAGCACCTGTCCTCCGAGCCTGGCCCCAATATGCGCTGCATGTTCAAAACGTTGATGGCATCCATTCCAATGAAAATGTCGTACTTGTCCAGGTCAAGGCGGCTCAAACGCACCGCCCTGTGGGGGATTATGGGCACGGAATGCCGCCGCAGTTCAGCCTGCGCGCCAGGATGAATGGGATTGCCCAGTTCCTCCGTGCTGGTGGCGGACGAGGCGACCACAATGTCATCCCTTCCCGCCTGGCGCAAAAAATAGGCAAGGAGACATTCAGCCATCGGGGAACGGCATATATTCCCATGGCAGACAAACATCACCTTGCCTATCTTGGACCAGTCAGGCATATTGCCGTTGCATCCTCGTTATTTCTTGACCTTGCCTTCCCACATCTTGAAGGCATTGCCAGGGTGCCTGGTCACATCGGCACGGCCACCTGAAGTAATGGTGCTGCCATCTGGAGCAAGGATAATCAGCGTGGGGATTCCCCTGACGCCATACTTGCTTGCGATTTTATCCTTCCTTGGGCTGTCAAAGGGCACTGCCAGCCACTGCATCTTGGCGTCCTTCATGTAGCCTTGCATTTTCGTTTCATCCTCGTCAGAACTGATGAAGACCACCTCAAAATTCTTGCCTTGTTTCACCATGTCATCCCTGAATTTCACCAGCAAAGGTGTAAATGAACGGCATGGAGGGCACCAGTGCGCGGAAAAATAAAGCCCCACAATCTTGCCTTTCAAAGCGCTGGCATCCACCTTCTCGCCTTTGACATTGGTCAACTGCGGCCCGAACATTTCTTCAATCCACGCAGGCTTGTCCTGTGCATACACAAGCACAGCACTCAGCAACGCGACTAGCAAAACCAGAACCTTTTTCATTTTCAGACTCCTTGGTTAATTAATCCTCGTAATTGACCGCCTTGTCATAAAGTTCATTCATTGCGGCGGAAGGCTTCTCCGTGACAAGAGCCACGACTATGGCTGCAAGCAGACCTGCGATGAAGCCAGGTATGATTTCATAGATGCCCAGCTTGCCCAGGAAGTTCATCCAGGCGATATCCACCACTGCGCCAGCGGCAATGCCCGCCACTGCACCCTGGAAATTGAAACGCCTCCAGAACAGGCTAAGCAGAATGGAGGGGCCCAGCGCCGCGCCAAACACACCCCACGCATTGGAAACCAGCCCCATGATGGAGCCTGCATTGGGGTTGGTGGCAATGAGCAATGCAGCCAGCGCCACAATCAGCACGATAAGGCGCCCATTCCACATAAGTTCGTTCTCGCTGGCCTGGTCCTTGCGAAGGATGGGCTTGTAAACGTCACTGGTGAATGCGGAGGACGCGGCCAGCAGCTGGCTGTCCGCCGTGCTCATTGCAGCGGCAAGGACCGCCGAAAGCAGCACACCCGAAATGATGCCAGGGAATATGCTGCGCACCATCTGCACGAACACGAATTCATTGCTCTTGATGCCCTCGTCAAAGCCCAGGCAAAGACGCCCGACTATGCCGATGATTGCCGCAAATGCGACGATGATGACTGTCCAGCTTATGCCGATGAAGGCGGACTTCTTCATCTCCTTCTGAGAGCGGATGGACATGTAGCGGATTATGATGTGGTGCATGCCGAAGTAGCCCAGTCCCCAGCCAAGGCCTGAGACGATGCTCTTCCAATCGGAGAATGCATGCCAGTAGTCGGCGGGCAACTGCGGGTCGGCAACTTTTTCCAGCATGAATGCGGCGAATATAGGCGCCAGCAGCATGGCGCCCAGCACCAGCATGCCCTGGAAGAAGTCCGTCCAGCAAACGGCGGAGAATCCACCGAAGAATGTGTAGCTTACGATGATTGCGGCGGAGAGGTACATTGCCGTGGTGGCCTCCATTCCGATTACCTTGTGGAAGAGAATGCCGCAAGCCTTGATGCTGGAGGCGGCATAGATGGTGTATGCCAGCAGGAAGACTATTGCGCACAGCACCTGCAATGCCTTGGACTTTGCCATGAAGCGGTTGGTGAGATACTGCGGGATTGTGATTGAATCACCTGAGACGATGGAGAATTTACGCAGGCGCGGCGACTCGAAAATCCAGCTCAAAGCATAGCCGATTGCCAGTCCCAGGGCAATCCAGATTTCCTTCACGCCGTTCATGTAAACGGCGGTTGGAAGCCCCATAAGCACCCATGCGCTCATGTCGGAGGCGCCTGCGGAGAATGCCGCCACCCATGGCCCCATCTTGCGTCCGCCCAGGAAGTAGGTTTTCTCGCCTGAATCCTTTTCCCTGAAGAAGAAATAAAGGCCAATGGCAACCATCCCCACAAGATAGAGGATGAACATCAGAATCTCAGCTTTTTGCATTTGTTTACAACGCTCCTGTTAACTTGGTTTATAACAAAAAAAATCAAGCGTAAATTTAGTAAACTTGCCTCAAATTACAAACACTTTCCACAAAAATAGCCGTCAAGCACATTTCAACAGGGTATGCCCCGCGCCAGCGACAAAAAATGAAAAGCACCGCCTCTGAAAAGCCTTCATTGCTTTGATTCCCTGTATTTGGCTGGAGATATTCCATAGTATTTGCGGAAACGCTGATAGAAATAAATCAAATCGCCAAAGCCACAGGCTGAGCATATTTCCTTGATTGGCAAATCCGTCTGCACAAGCATGTCCGCCGCCTGGGTCAGGCTTTCCCGCAGCTTGTATTGCACAGGGGGCACGCTGAATGTCTTTCGCCATTCATTGTAGAAGGTGCGTCGGCTGAAGCCATATTTTCTGATAAGCCCGTCAAGGGAAGCGCCCTGCTTGAGTTCCGCCGCCAGTTCATATATGTCCATGTTCAGCCTGCTGTCAGCGTCTTTTTTCAGCCTGTATGATGTAAGCACCGCGGCAACCAGCCGAATCGCCAGTGCGTCCAGCGCATCAGCCGTGCCAGGAGTTGCCAAAATGTCCAGTTTTGAGCGGATTTCCTTGAGAATCGCCTGGATTTCATCATTCATTGCAAAGCCCTTAAGCAAAATGCGCTCATTGGTGCCGAAAAGACGGCAAAGTTCTTCCTTCACATTTGCCTTGTAGCTGAAAAACACCTCGTCATGAAGACTATGTCCCCCCTCGACATGAGTGTAGATGGGCAGAAAACTCAGGCTGTTGTAGTCATCCACAATTTCAGGAGCATATTTCTTGCGGTTGAATGAGAGGCAAACATAATTCTCCATTATGACTTTTGGATCGGAAAGCCTGTGGCAACTAGTCCATCCAAGTATCGCCACCTTAAACGGGAAGTCCATCAGGCGTGGCACTTCACGCAGATTGAATATCAAGTCACCCATCTTTGCTCCAATTCTTAATCCTAACACCACATTGCACAAAAACTAAATATTTTGCACAAGTTTCCAATTGTTATTTCCTTATTTTTTGGGAAAATTAAGGATGTCGCAATGGGAAATGGCACTGTTCTTGTTGCGAATGCTAATAATTATAACCCAATAACACACAAACACAAATGCGAAATCCGATAAGCCTAATCACAGTCAATCCAGGCAATGCCATAGGCATAATCAAGCCAATGCATTGCGTGAACAATGGTCCCGTATGCAGGCGCATTGGGAACCACCAGTACTTCAAGGCGGCTGGCATTCCATACGTAAGGTACCATGACACGGCCCACTGCGGCGCATACGGCGGCCCGCATGTTGTGGATGTATGCCTGATTTTTCCTGACATGTCCAGGGAGCCAGAAGATGCATCCGCATACGACTTTCAGCTTACGGATGAACTGATACAGCACACCCTTGCAGCGGATTCAAAGGTGTTCTACAGGCTTGGGGCGAGCATAGAGCACTGGTCAAAGAAATACAATACCTTGCCTCCCAAAGACTTCAAGAAGTGGGCGGCTGTCTGCGCCAAAATCATCGAGCACTACAACTATGGCTGGAACAATGGCTTCCACCACAACATAGAATATTGGGAAATCTGGAACGAACCAGACCTGCGGGAAAGCATGCCGGCCCACCAGCGCCCAACCTGGGGAGGCACTGCACAGGAGTTCTTTGAACTATACAGCATCACCGCCAAACTGCTGAAAGAACGCTTTCCTGAAATCAAGGTAGGGGGGCCAGCTGTAAGCAGCCCCAAAACAGACTGGACTGGACGTTTTCTAAAATACCTGTCCCAAGAGAATGAAAGGGTGCCTTTGGACTTCTTCTCCTGGCACAGATACACCACAGAACCACTTGAGATTCAGAAAAGTGCCGTTGAAATCCGCAAGGTTCTGGATAATTTCGGCTACCCAGAAACCGAATGCATACTTGACGAGTACAACTATGTCCTGGACTGGATTGGAGAGGACTACATATACTCCTTCCAGACAATCGCAAACGAAAAAGGCGCGGCATTCACGGCGGCTTGCTTCATCGCAGGGCAGAACAGTCCCCTTGACATGCTAATGTACTACGATGCAAGACCTGGCACGCCTTTCAACGGAATGTTCGACCACATAAGCAAACGCCCCCTCAAGGGCTACTATCCTTTCCTCTACTTCTCGCAACTCTACAAGCTGGGCATGCAAATACAATGCGACTGCGATGACCAGTCCATCTTCGCCCTTGCTGCCAAAGACAAAGACACTGGCAAGACTGCGATGCTCGTCGCCTACTATACTGATGAATTGGAGGCAAAGCCCAAGAACATCCACATCAACCTTGACAAATACAGGGACTTTGACTGCCGCATTGTCGATGCCACGCGCATGGACGGTCCATTCTTTCCAACCTGGTGCCCACACATTGAGAATTGGAGCGAAAACCATTTGGAATTCACGCTTAATCCCCAATCGGTGCTTCTGCTAATGGAAAAATAAAGATAATGCAAATTTTATATATACCAACCAATAAAAGGAATCCACAACATGAAAACAAGTAAATCCACAAAAAGAAACAAGACCTTCACTTTGATTGAATTGCTGGTGGTGATAGCAATAATCGCAATCCTGGCGGCGATGCTGCTGCCAGCGCTAAGCAAGGCAAGGGAGAAGTCCAGAAGCATAAGCTGCGTCAATAACCTGAAGGGACTCATGACCGTCAGCGCATTGTATGCGGATGACTTCGATGGCTATCTTTATGTGGGCGCCGCCGAGACCAACATTGTCCATCCATTCTGCGAAAAGACAGACTATGTGAAAGACAAGAGAATGCTGCTGTGTCCAGGACGGGCGCCATTCACAAAGCCAGGCTCAAAGACTGAAACATACGGCTCCAGGGGCGTCGAGGACATGCCTACAAGTTCCCCGCAGCAGAAAGTGCGACAGATCAAGTTGTTGCCAACGGACTTCAGCAGTGGTTCAGACATATATCATTGCTGGCTCATCGTGAAGAATGTGATGCAACCATCCAACTGGTTCCAGTTTGGTGACAGCGCCATGGCGGACGGCAAGCAGCACAGCGGCATCAGGCTGACACAGAATAATAAAACATCCTATTTCTTCATGGCCCACTCGGCGCGCTGCAACGTGGGCTTCATTGACGGGCATGCTGGCAGTTTAAACGCGGGGGAATTTCTTTTCAATGCCAATCAGGAATATAAAAACAACGCAGTGGGTGGCACACACCTTGCCTATCGCAATGAAGGCCTGGCCATTGTTTACAAATAGGGTTACAATGCGAGCGGGACTGTCGCGTCCATGCTCATATTGCTTTTTCCTCAATAAGCATATAAATTATCTCTGTTGCCAAATTGATTTAATATAAGTTTTTTGACTATGACGCTAAAACATTTCAAAGATGAGCGGGACTGGTTTTTCCAAGCCCAGTATGGCATGTTCGTGCACTTTGGCCTCTACACCATCTTCGAGAAACAGG